>NZ_JBFAMQ010000011.1:0-171998 GCF_040674615.1 Glycomyces sp. NPDC049804 | reverse complement strand
GGCGGTCAGCTCCAGCCCCCTCAAGTTCTACCGGTCGAAGCAGGCGATCCCGGCCCGCATGACCGGCCGCACCGGCGGCCGCCGCAACCGCCTCGACCGCGAGGCGCACCTGCTGGCGGCGTGAGGGCCGACGGCGGGACCGTCCAACACTCCGGTCCCGCCGATCACCTCCGCCGGGCGGCGGCTCTGAACGCGATCGGCGTCTGGCCGGTTCGCTGATGGAAGTACTTCGAGAAGTTCGTGGCGTCCTTGAAACCCAGGTCGCGGGCGATCTTCGCGGCGGTCCGATCCGAATGCGCGAGCAGCCGCTTCGCCTCCAGCACCACCCGCTGGTCGATGAACTCCTTCGCGCCCGCCCCGGTCGCGGCGAACGCCGCCCGCGCGAGCGTGCGCGGCGAGTAGCCGAGCTGCGCGGCGTAGTCCTCGACGCGGCGGGTGCGCGCGAACCCGCGTTCGACCGCGGACCGGAAGCGGCGGAACGTCTCGTTCATCGGCCCGGCCGGCGCATCGGCCGTCCCCGTGTGCGCCAACCGCAGCGCCAGCACCGCGAGCAGATGCCGCAGCGCGGCCAGATGCGCCGCCGGCGGCAGCTCCCCCCGCGCGCGGAACTCCCGCACCAGATGCGCGCGGGCCGCCTCGAGCGCCGCGCCGCCGTCCCGCGGCCGGAACACGGCCGGGCCGCCGGGCTCGTCGACCCGCGCCCGCTCGACGGTGTCGGCGTCCAGGAAGTCGCCCTCGAACAGGATCAGGTCTCCCTCGACCCCGGCGAGGTCGCCCCAGCGCTGCACCTGCCCGGGCCGCACCCACAGCCACGTCCCCGGTCCGACCTCGTGATCCACGAAGTCGACCATGAACGGCAGCCGGCCCTCGACCGGCGCGATGAGCTGGTGGAAGTGGGGCCGCTCCAGTCGCGAGACCGCGGTGACCCTGCGCCGCCGCAGCTCCCCGAGATCGACGACCTCCACCCCCGCGGGCGACCCGACCGGCGCCTGGAAGTCCACCTCGACGATGTCAGGTTGTCGGTTTTTCACCATCACGAGTCTCGAGTGTATCGGGATACTTCCCAGTACTGGGCATAGTTTCGAGTGGCCAAGGCAGCCGCGCCGCGAACCGCTGGCGCGCGACGACAAGGGAGGACGCCATGGGCAACGCGAAGGACACGGTGCTGGCCGCCGCGAAGGAACTGTTCGCCGACAAGGACGCGGCGGCCGTCGACCGCCGGGTCGCACCCGATTACAAGCAGCACTCGGCGCTCGCGCCCGACGGCATCGAGGGCATCCGCGGCCTCGTCGCGAGCCTGCCCGCGGACTTCCGCTACGAGGGCGCGCGGGTCATCGCCGACGGCGACCTCGTCGCCCTCCACGGCACCTACTACGGTCTCGGCCCGGACCCGCTCGTCGGCTTCGACCTGTTCCGCGTCAAGGACGGCAAACTCGCCGAGCACTGGGACGGCCTCGTCCCGGTCGTCAAGGACACCGCCTCGGGACGCTCTCAGACCGACGGCCCGACCGAGGCCACCGACCTCGACAAGACCGAGGCCAACCGCGCCCTGGTCGCCGAGTTCGCCGAGAAGGTCCTCAAGGGAGCCGACTACTCGGTGCTCACCGACTACATCTCGACCGAGCAGTACGACCAGCACAACCCAGAAGCCGCCGATGGCCTCGCCGGCTTCGGCGCCGCCGCCGAGGCCTGGGGCGAGCAGGGCAAGAACCTCGTCTACCGGCACATCCACCGCGTGATCGCCGAAGGCGACTTCGTTCTCGTCCACGCCGAAGGCGAGTTCGGCCGGCCGGTCGCCTACTGGGACCTCTTCCGCGTCGCCGACGGCAAGATCGTCGAGCACTGGGACGTCGTCCCGGAGGTCCCCGCCGAAATGCCGCACGGCAACGGCCTCTTCTAGGCAGTCCGGCGCTCGAATGCGAAAGGCCTGGAGGCGAAACCGCCTCCAGGCCTTCCCAATCAAGCAGTGAGCGCGAATCTGCCCCGCCGGTTCACGGACCGCGGGCTCATGCAGTCGCCCGTTCGGTCCTCCGGCGGGTTCCTGAAGTCCTCGACCACGACCACGATCACCGCGACCACCGCCAGCACGACCACGGCAGCCACGATGACCGCCGCGCCCACCAGAGTCCTGTGCGTCATCGTGCCTCCTTCCAAAGGGGGACTTCCTTTCTACCAACCCGCCGACGGGACCGGTCCCGATTTTTCGCCTGCCCCGCAACGGGTCGGGGGTTCGAATACCGGTCGGAGCCGAATCGGCCGCGTTCGCCGGGCACATGTCCCCGCCGACCCTCCGCGGAGACCGACCGACGCCGAGCGGCAGCCCTGAACCAGCCGCAATACTTTGTCAATTAAAGAAACTAACCTGCGTGAACGTCGAAGTGCGCCGACCTCACTGCCCGTCTGAACGATCGCGGTCGGCGTTCACCTCCGCTGCCGCGGCCCTAGGTTCCCACGAACGGCCGCCTACTTAGTTTCGCTAATTGACAAAGTCGGCTGCGGGCCGTACCGTACTCCGCATAGGTCATGAATCTACATACCTCAATATCTATCCCCATCGGGTCCGCGCCGCTGGGCGACCCCGCATTCCATAACCCCATCCATAGGAGAACAACGTGCAACGACGCACCTTCACCGCCCTCGGCGCAGCCGCGGTCGTGGCCGGCGCCCTGCCCGCCCCGGCCTTCGCCCAACAGCAGGCCGCCGAGACCTACACCTGGAAGAACGCCGTGGTCAACGGCGGCGGCTTCGTGCCCGGCATCGTCTTCAACGAGACCGAGCCGAACCTGATCTACGCGCGCACCGACATCGGCGGATGCTACCGCTGGCAGGAGGCGACGCGGACCTGGAAGCCGCTCCTGGACTGGGTCGGCCGCGACAATTGGGGCTGGTCCGGTGTCGTCTCGATGGCCACCGACCCCGTTGACACGAACCGCGTCTACGCCGCGGTCGGCACCTACACCACCGACTGGGACCCCGGCAACGGCGCGGTCCTCTACTCCGACAACCGCGGCGAGACCTGGGGCGCCGCCGAGCTGCCGTTCAAGCAGGGCGGCAACATGCCCGGACGCGGCATGGGCGAACGCCTCGCCGTCCACCCCGGCAAGAACTACGAGCTGTACCTGGGCACCCCCTCGGGGAACGGACTCTGGCGCTCCCACAACTTCGGCCGCTCCTGGTCCAAGGTCGGGAACTTCCCCAACCCGGGCAACTTCGTCGTCGACCCCACGAACCCCTACTCCGCCGACAACCAGGGCGTGCTCTGGATCGAGTTCGACCAGATCGGCGGGAACATCTATGTGGGCGTCGCGGACCCCGACGACCCGCTCTACGTCTCGAGGGACGGCGGCGCGACCTGGCAGCCCGTCCCCGGAGCCGCCGCGGCGCTCGGCCGCGCGGACGGCAACCGCACCATCCCCAAGCAGGCCGCAGTCGACAACACGAACGGCCACCTCTACATCATCACCAGCTACGACCCCGGCCCCTACAACGGCGGCCCGGCCTCGGGCCGAGGCGGCAGGCTTCTGCGGCTCGCGACGCAGACCGGCGCATGGACCGACGTCACCCCGCCCTACAACCCCGGCCGCGCCATCCCCGGCTTCGGCGGCATCACCGTCGACCGCCAGAACCCCGGCACCCTCATGGCGTCCACGTGCAACAACTGGGGCCCCGACGAGATCCTGTTCCGCTCCACCGACTCCGGGGCCACGTGGCAGACCAGTTGGGACTACTCGGACGACGCCGGGCGGGTCGACCGGTTCACCATGGACAACACCGGCTCCCCGTGGCTGTCCTGGAACGGCCAGAACGAAGGGGACACGTACGCGGTCAAACACGGCTGGATGATCGAGGCGCTCGCGATCGACCCGCACGACTCCGACCGGATCATGTGGGGCACCGGCGCCACCATCTGGGGCACCGACAACCTGACCCAGTGGGACACCCAGGGCGAACTGGTCCGCCGGGACGCGTCCGGTCGGCGGTTGGCCCAGCCGGTCCAGAAGTTCACCGTCGGCGTCCGCGCCGAAGGCGTGGAGGAGACCGCGGTCCTGGACGTCGCGGCGCTCGGCGGGACGCTCGTCTCCGCGTTCGGCGACATCGGCGGGTTCGTCCACACCGACCTCGACCGGGCCGAGCCGATGACCCGCTCCGACTGGTCCACCGCCACCAGCGTCGACTTCGCCCATTGGAACCCGAACGTCATCGTCGGCACGGGCAACCCCCACGACAACGGGGTCGGCCACGTCGGCGTCTCGACCGACCGCGGCCGGACCTGGCGGGCCGCTTCGCCGCTCGCGGGCGTGCCGGGAGGCGGCCACGCCGGCGTCGTCGCGATCGCCGCCAACGCGTCCGTGATCCTCTGGTCGCCCAGCGACACCAGCGTCACGCCCGTCCGCAGCACCGACCTTGGCGCCACCTGGACCCCCGTCCAAGGGCTCCCGGCGGGCGCGAAGATCCGCGCCGACCGGGTCGACTCGCCGATCTGGTACGCCTTCTCCGGCGGCAGGTTCTACCGCAGCACCAACGGGGGCGCGAACTTCACCGACACCGGAGCGTCCGGCCTGCCGACCGCCGGGGTCGACGACTTCCGGGTCGTCCCCGGCCACTGGGGCCACATCTGGCTCGCCGGACGCGGCGACGAGAAGCTGGGCATCGGCGGAGGCATGTGGCGCTCCCAGAACGGCGGCTCGACCTGGACCCGCATCAGCGCGATCGAGACCGCGCTGTCGGTCGGCTTCGGCAAAGCCGCGAACGGAACCGCATATCCGGCGCTCTACACCTCGGCGGAGATCGCCGGCAAGGCCGCCATCTACCGCTCGACCGATGCCGGCGGCACCTGGCAGCGCATCAACGACGACGCCCACCAGTGGGCCTTCGCCGGCTCCGCCATCACCGGCGACCCGCTCATCTACGGCCGGGTCTACCTCACGACGAACGGCCGCGGCCTGATCTACGGCGACATCGCCTAGATCCGGTACCAGCGATCCGAGGCGCCCGGCGCGATCCGGGCGCCTCCGGCCGCGACGGCGGCTCGGGTGTTCCTGAGGCGGCGGGCCCGGCGCGAGACCGGGCCCTGATCCCCACGGCCATCTGGAATGGAAATGATCCAACGAATGTAAGGAACAAGAGATGCGAACAAAAGCAAGGTGGCTCGGAAGGATCGCGGCGCTCGGCCTCATGGCGGGCTTGGTGGCGATGCCGATCAGCACCGCCAGCGCGGAGTCGAACGGCGGGGTCCGGATCATGCCGCTGGGTGACTCCATCACCGAGGGCACGGCCACGCCGGGCGGCTACCGGATCGGCCTGTGGCAGCACCTCGCCAACGGCGGGTACACCGCGGACTTCGTCGGGTCGCAGTTCAACGGGCCGGGAAGTCTCGGCGACCACGATCACGAAGGCCACCCCGGCTGGCGTATCGACCAGATCGACGCGAACATCGTCGGCTGGCTCAACACCTACCAGCCGCAGACCGTGCTGCTGCACATCGGCACCAACGACATCCTGCAGAACCACGACGTCGCCGGCGCCCCGAACCGGCTGTCCGCGCTGGTCGACCGCATCACCGCGACGGCGCCGAACGCCGAAGTGTTCGTCGCGCAGATCACTCCGCTCGGGTGGACCGAGGGAGACGCGGCGGTGAACGCCTTCAACGCGACGATCCCCGGCATGGTGCAGAGCAAGGTGAACGCCGGCAAGAACGTGCACATGGTCGACATGCACAGCGCCCTGACCACCGCCGACCTGGACGACGGCGTCCACCCGACCGCCGCCGGATACGACAAGATGGCCGCGGTCTGGTACGCCGCACTGCAGTCGGTACCCGGCAGCATCGGCACGCCGGCGAACAGCACCGAGATCGTGGGCACCCAGTCCGGCCGCTGCCTCGAGGTCACCGGGGTCGGCACCGCCAACGGTACGGACGTGCAGCTGTGGGACTGCTGGGGCGGCTCGAACCAGCAGTGGACCTACACCCCCGCCAAGCAGCTCATGGTGTACGGCAACAAGTGCCTGGACGCCCAAGGCCAGGGCACCAGCAACGGCACCGCAGTGGTGATCTGGGACTGCAACGGACAACCCAACCAGCAATGGAACGTCAACGCCAACGGCACCATCACCGGAGTGCAGTCCGGCCTGTGCCTGGACGCCTCGGGCTGGGGCACCAGCAACGGCACGAAGGTCAAGCTCTGGACCTGCGGCAGCGGACAGGCCAACCAGCAGTGGACCAGGCGGTAACCACGGAGCCGGCCCGCAGACGGTGAAGCACGACAAGGAAGTCGACGTCGCATTAGCCCCGTGATCGCGATCGTCGGTACGGCCTCGGGCCGCCGACGGTCGCGGTCACCGGGGATGCGCCCAGGAACGCGAAGACGGCCGCGCTATCGGAATCGCCCGCCTCGAGGCCCGGATTGAGATTCCGTCTTCCATTGCGGGGCAACCGTGCAAAGAAGAGCGGTCAATGTTCCCGCCAGTCCGGCGCTGTTCCCGGCATGTTCCGTTCATACGAAGCTCTGAATCCGAGCGTGATTAGTCTTACGCTGATGGTATGGATTTCACGCAGAGTTTTCAGAACATGTTCGACGCTGTCGTCGCATTTCTGCCGCGTGCGCTGGCGTTCCTAGCGATTCTGCTCATTGGTTGGATCGTCAGTAAGGCGATCGGAAAGCTCGTCGGAAAACTGCTCAATAAGGTCGGTCTCGACAAGGTCGGAGAGCGATCCGGACTGCGGCGGTTCACCGGCCGGTTCGAAGTGAGCGAGCTTCTCGGCAGGCTGGTGTACTACGCGCTGCTGCTGTTCACCTTGCAGCTGGCGTTCGGAGCCTTCGGGAACAACCCTGTATCGACGCTGCTGGACCGCCTCGTCGGGTGGCTGCCGCAGCTCTTCATCGCCCTCGTCATCGTGGTGGTGGCGTTCGCGATCGCCAATGCCGTGCACCGCATGGTGGGCGGCATGCTCGAGGACACGTCGTACGGGCGGACTGTCGCCCGCATCTCTCAGGTGGCGATCGTCTTCTTCGGGGTTGTCGCCGCGTTGGGGCAGGTGGGCATCGCAACGACGGTGACCACGCCCGTCCTCTGGGCGGTGCTGGCGATGATCGCGGGTGTGGTCGTGGTCGGTGTCGGCGGTGGTCTGATCGGACCGATGCGGCAGCGTTGGGAACGGATGCTCAACAGCGCCGAAGGCGAAGCGACCCGGATGAAGGGGAGGGGCGGCGTGCGCCAGGGCGACGCGGCCAGCCCGATGTCACAGCCTTACGCTTCGCCGCGATACGGGACCGCGGCTGATACACAGGCATCCCCGGCAGGGACGACGGGCAGTGCGTCGACCGGCGCCGAGACACGCACGCCCCAGGGACAGCACATGGTCCCGCCTGAAGAACGTCAGTTATGGCAAGCGAGATCCGGACCCGGCGGGTGGACATCGTCCCCCGCCGGGTCCGGTACGCGCAGGCGTTCCGCTCCCGGTCCGCCTGACAGCGCTGCGCTCACTCGGTGTCGGACTCTTCGTCGGGGCCCGGGCGACGCCGGGCGGCCAGGGAGATCCCGGCAATGGCCAGTCCGGTGGCGGTGGCGGCTCCAACGCCCACTGCGATCCGGCGCCGGGTCTTCTTGCGTCGGTTGGGGTGAGTGGCCCTGCTGATCTTCTTCGCTATCGGTTTCATCCTCGGCATCTTCACGGTCATGACCCTTTCGTTCGCGAATACGCTGCCGACCTTATCTGGAGGCCCAGGGGCCTTCCGCCGAATCGCGAAAGATCGTCGAAATCTGAGTCGTACCTCTGGGATCCGCCTTTCTGCGGTCCCTCGAGCGTCGCGCGACCGCTCATCCGATCGTCCCTCTTCGTCTTTTCTCGGGTTCTTCAGCCCTGTCGCGAGCACCGCGCTGCTCCGAGTCGAATGCGCACTATTCGACGCCTCACACGACTTGGAAATTCGGGATGCACGAATTGCCACTCGTCGTTTTGCGGGTCACCGGCCGGGTATTCCGAGCCCGTTGAAAAGGCGCCCGCACTCATCCCACCGGCAGGCGGCAGGGAGGCAGTCACGGGTCGAGAAGGTAGGCATCATGAAATCGGGAGTGCAAGTCGCCGGCGCCATCGGTGTCGGCTACCTACTGGGGCGCAATCACAAGATGCGCATGGCTCTGACGCTGGGCGCGGCTGCCGCCGCCGGCCGACTCGGCCGTCGCCGCGCGAAGGGGAAAGCGGCGGACGACGCCGCCTCGTCCGGAGACCTGGGACAGTTCGCCGAACCGGGCAAGCGTCTGCTGGAGGCCGGCAAGGCGGCCGCGATGGCTGCGGTGACGAGCCGGATCGGCGAGTACAGCGACCGTCTCCGCGAACGTGCCGAGGTCCTGCGGCACCCGAACGAGGGCGAGGGCCAGGCCGAAGCGACCGAGTCGAAGCAGACCGAGGTGAAAGCAGAGCCCAAGGCTCAAGAGGTCGAGCCCGAGGCGAAGGAAACCGAGGACGACAGTCCCGAAGAGGCGCCCGCGGCCAAGAAGCCCAAGAGCAAAGAGGCGGAACCGGCGGCGAAGAAGCCCAAGAGCGAACGGGGAACAGCCAAGGCGCAGGGGAGCAAGGACACCGGCGCCAAGAAGCCCGAGGCCAAGGAGAAGAAGAAGACCGCAGCGGCTTCGAAGAAGAAGGAGTCTGAGAAGACCGGTGCGCCTGTTCGACGGAAGGGAGCGTGAGGGCGATGGCCGAGGAGAAGGGAAGCGACAGGGGCGCGGCCACAGGGCTCTTGGGCGACGAAATGCGCAACCTGGTGAGCGCGATCGGCGACCGGGCCCTTGCAGGGGTCACGCACAAGATCGATGCCGCAACCGACCGGCTGACGGACTACGCTGCGCACGGCGGACCGGGGCTGATCAGCGCTTTCACCGGGTCGCACAAGGGCTCAGCCCACGAGAAGTCTCAAAAAGGTGCGAAGCGCTCATCACCTCCTAAACGCTCGAATCACTCCGGACCGTCCAAGGGCTCGAAGCACTCGGGGCCAGGAGTGCTCGCGAAGACGGCCGCGCTCGCCGGCAAGGGACTCAACGCCATCGGGCATCCCGTCCAGACGCTTAAGGATGCGCTGACAGGTCACGGCGATGACGGCGAGGCCGCGAGCGAGGGCGCCTCAGAGACCAAGGTGACCAACATCGTCGAGGAAATCGATATCGGCGCGCCCGTGCGCTTGTGCTACGACCAGTGGACGCAGTTCACCGAGTTCCCGACATTCATGAAGAAGGTCGAGAACGTCGAGCAGCAATCGGATGAGAAGTTGGACTGGAAGGCCCAGGTGTTCTGGTCACACCGCACCTGGCACTCCACGATCATCGAGCAAGTCCCGGACCAGCGCATCGTCTGGCGATCGACCGGCGATAAGGGACATGTAGACGGAGCCGTCACGTTTCACGAGCTCACGCCGGGAATGACGCGCGTCATCCTCGTGCTGGAGTACCACCCGCAGGGGCTCATGGAACGCACCGGGAACATCTGGCGCGCGCAGGGCCGACGGGCCCGGCTGGAGCTCAAGCACTTCGCCCGGCATGTGATGACCCAGTCCGTGCTCCATCCCGACGAGCTCCAAGGCTGGCGCGGGGAAATCCATGACGGCCAGGTGCAGGCCGAGGAGGAGCCGACGGAGACGGACGAGGAAGAACCCGAGACGGACGAGGAAGAACCGCAGGCGTCGGCAGAGGAAGAGGCCCCGGGCTGACCTCGGGATGTCGAGCGCCGAACATCCAATAGGGGGACCTTATGACTACCGATATCCAGCCCGTCAGCGCTGGCGAGGTCGGCGTGCAACGCTCGCAATCGGGAGGGTTGGCGGACGTCGTCGACACGATTCTCGACAAGGGCCTGGTGATCGACGCGTATGTGTCGGCTTCATTGGTCGGCATCGAGCTGCTCACCGTCAATGCCCGAGTCGTGGTGGCGAGCGTCGACACTTATCTCAAGTTCGCCGAGGCGGCGGGCCGTGTGGATCTGTCCTCCAGCCAGGGCCAGGGACTCCCCGACATCGTCGAGGGCGTTCAAGAGGGCGGATCGAAGAAGAAGGTGAAGGGCGCCGCCAAAGGGGCTCTGGAAGCGGCGGGCGAGCAGCTACGCGGGATCGTGGGTCTCGGTGAGGACGAGGAGCGAGAACCATCCCGCTCCGAGGACTAGTCAGATTGGGAAGATGAAGGAGCACGGCCATGTCAAAGGCGGAAGACGGGAACGGTGAGAAGCCGCGCGTCGGCACTTATGTCTACGGCATCGTCCCCGGCGATGTAGAGCTCGTGCCGGACACCAAAGGCGTCGGTGATCCGCCCGGCGATATCGAGTTGGTTCAGGAAGGCGATGTCGCGGCTCTGGTGAGCGAAGTCGAGCTTGGCAAGAAGCTCGGGCGCCCGGAGGAGCTGAAGCTGCACGAGCACCTGCTGGATGCGACCATCGCTGCGAACATCCCGGTGCTCCCCATGCGTTTCGGCGCCGTGCTGAAGAGCAAGACGGCGGTCTCCAAAGAGCTCCTGGCCAAGCACCACGACCTGTTCGCCTCGGCACTCGAAGAGCTGGAAGGTCGCGCAGAGTACATCGTGCACGGGCGATACCGCGAACAGGCGGTGCTGCAGGAGGTGCTGTCGGAGAACAGCGGAGCGGCGAAACTGCAGGAGCAGATCAAGGACCTCCCCGAGGACGAGGCGAAAGAACTGCGGATCGAGCTGGGCGAGACCATCGGCCACGCGATCGAGGCGAAGCGGGAAGTCGACAGCGGGCGGGCCGTCGAAGCGCTCGAGGAGCACGCCATCGCCACTGGCGCCCGGCCGGCGAGCCACGAGCTGGATGCCGTCCAAGTCGCCGTCCTCGTCGAACTCTCCAAAGAGAAGGAGATCGAGGAAGTCGTCGAGGCCCTGGCCCACGATTGGGAAGACCGCATGGACCTGAGTCTGCGGGGGCCGCTCGCCCCGTATGACTTCGTGGTGCAGCTCAAGCCAGGAGGCTGAGATGAACCTGGTGTCGATGATCCTGCAACTGCCGCTCTTGCCGCTGCGCGGCGTGGTCGCTGTCGCCGACATCATCCGCGAGCAGGCAGAGCGCGAGTTGTACGACCCGTCCCGAGTGCGCCAGCAGATCGAGGAGACGGACGCCGCGGTCGAGGCCGGAGAACTCACCGAGGAGGAGGCGTCCCAGAGGCACGAGGAGATCCTTGAGCCCGTCGCCGAACCCGCAGTAGGCGTGGAGCAGGACGCGGAGACAAGTTCGAGGAGAGGTGAGTAGCCGTGGGGGGATCGGAAGACGACCAGGAGACGTCCGAGGCCGAGGCATCCGAGGGGATGGGGGCCGCCCGTGTCGCGCAGGTCGGTCTGCAGCAGATCGCGGAGCTGACCGGCAAAGAGGCGACCGGCGTGACTTCAGTGGAATCCGCGGAGGACGGCTGGCGGGTCGAGGTGGAAGTGGTCGAAGACCACCGCGTGCCCTCCTCGACCGACATGCTCGCCCTCTACGAGCTGCAACTCTCGGAGACGGGGACGCTCAAGGCGTACAAGCGCACGCGGCGGTACTCCCGCAGCAGCAGCGGCAGCGAGGAGGGGCCGCGATGACCGGGCGAGAGCAATCCGCGCTTTCGCCGCAGTACGGCGGGTCGGTGACCGGTCCAGGCGGGCAGTCGACGAACCTCGGCGACATCCTGGAGCGCGTCCTGGATCGCGGCCTGGTCATCGTGGGCGACATTCGGATCAGCCTGCTCGACATCGAGCTGCTCACGATCAAACTGCGACTCCTGGTGGCCTCGGTGGACACTGCCCGGCAGTTGGGGATCGACTGGTGGGAGCACGACCCGTGGCTCACGTCCCGCGCCCGTCAGGAACTGGAGGCGGGATCGGAGCGCGACGAGATCGCCTCGTCTCCGGACGCCGAAGCCGTGATCGGCGACGATGACGAAGAGGAGGCCGACGAACGGTCGGACGAGGAGCAGGAGGAAGCGTGATGTCCGAGAGCGGCGTGTGGCTGTACGCCGTGTCCGCCGGCCTCCCCGACGAGGTGCTGCGAGGCAGCGTCGGTGTCGGCGGGGAGCGGCTGCGCACCGTGGAGCAGCGGGGGCTGGTCGCGATCGTCGGCTCGGTGGACCTCGACGAGTTCGGCGAGGCGTCGTTGCGCCGCAAGCTCGACCATCTGGAGTCGCTGGAGGCGATCGCCCGGGCCCACCACGCGGTGGTCGAGGCCGCAGCCGCCGGTGCGAGTACCGTGCCGATCCGCCTGGCCACGGTGTACCGAGACGACGCAGGGATCATCGACCTCCTCGAGCAGCGACACGACGACTTCACCACGGCCTTGGAGCGGTTCTCGGGCCGGGCCGAGTGGGGCGTGAAGGCGTACGCGGCGCCCACATCGCCTCCTGAGCCGGACTCCGACTTGCCCCCCGGCGACCGCACCGGCCCGGGGACCTCGTATCTGCTCCAACGCCGAGCGCAGTTGGCGACTGTCGACAATGCGCGGCAGGCGGCAGTGAAGAGTGCCGAGCTGGTGCACAGCGCGCTGAGCCGACTCTCGGTGGCGGCACGTCAACACCGCCCCCAGGACGCCGAACTGACCGGATCGGCCGAGTGGATGGTGCTCAACGGCGCGTATCTGGTGAACGAGACCCAGGCCGACGAGTTCGCCGACGCGATCGAGAAGTTGGCGGCCGCCAACCCCGCTGTCCGGCTGGAGACGACCGGCCCCTGGCCCCCCTATTCCTTCACCGGCGGCGAGGGGAAGGAACCGGGGAGGGCGGAGGACCGGAAATGACGCCCGCACCGACGGCGCACCGAGCCGACCAATCCGTCGTGCCCCAACGGATCGCCTTGGTCGACCTGCTCGACCGAGTACTCGCCACGGGGGTGGTGGTGACTGGCGAGGTGACCATCTCGATCGCGGGCGTCGATCTGGTGTACATCTCGCTGCAGGCGCTCATATCGTCCGTACGCGCCGGAGGACCCGGGCCGGCGCCAATGACAGCGGGCGGAGGTGGCCCATGAGCGATCCCGATGTGCCCGAGCATGAACGACCGGACACCGCCCCACTCCGGCCGCGGATCGAAGTCGACCGCGAATCGGTCGAGCGCGGCGTCGCCGGGCTGGTGCTGACCATCGTCGAGCTGGTGCGCCAGCTGATGGAGCGGCAGGCGATCCGACGCATCGACCAAGGCGATCTCTCCGAGACCCAGATCGAGGAGATCGGCGCCACGCTGATGGCGCTCGAACAGAAGATGACCGAGCTCCGAGACCATTTCGGACTGAAACCGGAGGATCTCAACCTCGATCTGGGACCGCTTGGCCCTCTGCTTCCCGACGCATGAGCGCCCGCTGCGAAGCCGATGACATCGAACGCCCCACATCGCGACCCGGCTTCCGCCGCACCGACCGGGCGACGGCTCCGGTTCAAAGACAAGCCAAACCTCGGAGCGACTGAGGCGCTAACGACAAGAAGAGCGGTCATCAACCTGGTGACCGCTCTTCCATCCAATGTCTGAATCTGTGGAGCTTGCAACGGCCTACTTGAACCCATCACCCCAGCTCCACACGCGCGCAAACCAGCTCCCTGACCTGCTCACCCGCCCGGCTCCGAATCCTGACCCCGCGCCCCAATACCCCAGAACAACGGCAAGGCTTGGGCACTGAACCGCCGCCTATCCAACGATGTCAGGAGCGTCATCGCGACCGCGCACCAAGAAGGCGTCCGCCAACAAGCCCTCGCCGACCGCTACGAAGTCAGCCTCTCCAGCATCATGTGCTGGCCCTGGAAGTCGATGTCGCGGGTGGGGCGGCGCGTGTCGAATGCGGCCAGGAGCACGCCGCCTTTGAGGACCAGTCGATCGGCGTGCGCGGAGACGGCGAGCCGGGCGAGGAACCTTTCGAGCGCGTAGATCTGCAGCAGTTCGTCGGTCGGCCGACGGTCGCGGCGGGCGAGGTTCTGCAGATCGAGGTAGACACGGCCGGCCGTGGTCGCTCGGGTCGGTCGCTCGGTCACAGCAGGATCTCCAATGCGGTCTGCAGCGCGGGCCGCGCTTTCGGGAAGTCACGGGCCATCGCGAGCAAGGCGGCAGGGGAGGAGCCGGGGCGGCGCAGCCACCGTTTGAGGGCTTCGACGGCGAGTTCGTGGCCTTCGAGGTGCCGCAAGCGGAACGCGTCAATGATGCTCCGCTCGGGCCCATACAGTCCGATCACGGTCTCCTCGTCGAGCTCAAGCTCGGTGTGACCGATCTCGAAGGTCTCGGGGTCGAACGAGTGCCAGGCCACCGGCGCTTCAATGACAGGTCTGCGTCGGCCACGCGGGATCGCGATATCGATGGCAGCCGGGATCTGGTCGGTCAGGTTGTGGCGGCTCAGGGCCGAGGTCAAGCAGATCGTCGCCTCCGGTGCCCGCTGGGCGATCTCATGAAGCTCGAGATCGGGCGGCAGCTCGGCGTCGGTGATGCGGAACCGGCCGCGCCCGACCGCCTCGATGAACCCCTTGTCCCGCAAGCGATACAGCTTGGACTTCGCGACACCTGCATCAATGGCCATGCGGTAGGAGAAGACGGGCGGCAGCTCGCGCAGCCGCTCCCGCGCTTGTCCGCGCTCCGCACCCATGGGAAGAAGTGTACACACATCATCGACATGTGTAGACGGTTACTCCCGATAGAACCTGGCTGATTCGCGCGATGACACCAAAAGAGCGGTCATCACATTGATGACCGCTCCTGCTCTAAATGTTCGATTCTGTGGAGCTTAGGGGATTCGAACCCCTGACCTTTTCCATGCCATGGAAACGCGCTACCAACTGCGCCAAAGCCCCTTGATTGGCGTTCCAGAGGTCTTAGACCTTGGAACCGGGACTAGTTTACACAGTGTTCGGGGGCCGCCCCAGGGAGGGGCTGGAGACGGCGGTCACGTTGGTGAGCTGGGGGTTTGCTTCGGGTAAGGGGAAGGCCCCCGCGCGTCCTGCGCGGGGGCCTTCCCGGTTGCTCAGTCCCAGCTGAGGCCGGGGGCGTAGCGGCGGGGGCGGAGTTTGGCGATGAGTTGGGCCGCGACGTCGAAGAGGCGGCCGGTGGAGCCGGGCGGGCCGACGAGTTGGACGGTGGCGGGGGCGCCGTCACTGCGCATGCCGACCGGGACGATCAGGGCCGGGAGGCCGGCGAGGCCGAACGGGGCCGTGAAGGCGGCGGTGCTGGCGAGGTGGGTGACGTTGGCGCGCAGGGTCTCCGTGGACCATTCCTTGGCGGCGGGCGGTGCCGCGGGGAGGCCGGGGGTGATGAGGAGGTCGTAGTCCTCGAGGTCGAACCAGTCCTCGAGGTGGCGGCGGACGCGGTTGCCGTCGCCGAGGACGCCGCCGAAGAGGCCGCGCAGGTAGGTCTTCTCGCCCACGGAGACGAGCCGCTTGGTGCGCCGCTGGAGCCCGTCGGGGCCGCATTTGAGGCTGCGGAGGTACGCCGCGCAGGTCCAGGCCCCGGAGGAGGCCGGGGTGAGGCGGGCGCCGAAGCGGGGCTTGGCGCGGAAGGTCTCGTGACCGAGGTCGGTGAGGGAGCGCACGGCTTTAAGGAGCCACTTCGTGGCGTCGTCGTCGACGCGGGCGGGCAGCGGCGCGACGTTGGTCGCGGCGATGCGGAGGCGTCCGGGGTCGCCGGTGGAGCGCGGGTGGCGGTGCGTGAGGGCCGCGTACGCGAGGGCGGCGTCCTCGACGGTGGTGGCCATGACGCCGGTGTGGGCGCCGAGCCAGTGCTCGGGGTCGGTGTTGATGTCGGCGGGGACGTGCTCGGGGCTGTAGGCGACGATGCCGCACGCGGCGGCCGCGGTGCGCACGCCGCCGGCCGAGCCCGGCCCGTCGAGGCCGATGCCGATCGGCGCGGCGCCGGTGGCGACGGCGAGCGCGGTGCCGCCGCTGGGGCCGCCGACGCCGCGGTCGGGCCGCCACGGGTTGGCCGGGATGTTCCCGTCGTCGTCGGTGGCGGGCCAGAGCCCGAGCTCGGAGGAGCGGCCGAAGGCCACGATCACGGCGCCGGCCCCGCGGATGCGCTGCACCGCTTGGTGGTCGGTGTCGGCGATCGGGAGGACGGCGGCGTTGGAGCCGAGCCGGGGCGCGTGCCCGGTGACGGCCAGCTGCTCGCAGACCGCGACGGGCACGCCCGCGGCGGGCAGGGAGTCGCGGTTGTCGATCTCGTCGACGGCCGCGGCCTCGGCGAGGGACTCGATCTTGCGGACGCTGGTGAGGGCGCCTTCGGCCTCGCGGTGGTCCTCGATGCGGCGGAGGTGGTGGTCGACGACGATCGCGGCGTCGGCGTCGCCGCGCCGGACCGCCTTGGCTATCTGCTGCGCGGTGGTTCCCGACCAGCTCACTGCACGTTCCTCTTTCTCGCGGGGGCTGCGCTTCTTCACAGCGCAGGGGTGCGGGTGCGGTCCTGCTATCCCAGGGCCTGGCGCAGGTCGGCCAGGAGGTCGTCGGCGTCCTCGATGCCGACGGACAGGCGCACGAGGTCCGCGGGGACCTCGAGGGCGCTGCCGGCGGCGGAGGCGTGGGTCATGCGTCCGGGGTGCTCGATGAGGGATTCGACCCCCCCGAGCGATTCGCCGAGCGTGAACACCTCGGTGCGGGAGCAGAGTTCGACCGCGGCCTGCTCGCCGTCCTTGTGGCGGAAGGAGATCATGCCGCCGTAGCGCTTCATCTGCTTGCCCGCCACGTCGTGTCCGGGGTGGGTGGCGAGGCCGGGGTAGCGGACCTCGGCGACCTTCGCGTGCCCGGCGAGGAATTCGGCGAGCGTCTCGGCGTTGTCGCAGTGGCGGTCCATCCGCACCCCGAGGGTCTTGATGCCGCGCAGGGTGAGGAAGGCGTCGAAGGGTCCGGCGACGCCGCCCATCGAGTTGTGGTGGAACGCGATCGCGTCGGCGATCTCGGCGTCCTGCACCACGATCGCGCCGCCGACGACGTCGGAGTGGCCGCCGATGTACTTGGTCGTGGAGTGCACGACGAGGTCGGCGCCGAGCGCGAGCGGCTGCTGCAGGTACGGGCTGGCGAAGGTGTTGTCGACGACGACGAGCGCGCCCGCGCGGTGCGCGAGGTCGGCCAGCCGCTCGATGTCGGCGATGTTGAGCAGCGGGTTGGTGGGCGTCTCGATCCACACCATCTTGGTGCGCTCGTTCATGGCCGCGGCCACCGCGTCGACGTCGGTGATGGGGGCGGCGGTGTACGCGACGCCCCAGCGCTTGGCGACCTTGTCGAAGAGGCGGTACGTGCCGCCGTAGGCGTCGTTCGGGATGACGACGTGGTCGCCGGGGGCCAGGAGGGCCCGGAGGATGGTGTCCTCGGCGGCGAGGCCGGACGCGAACGCGAAGCCGCGGCTGCCGCCTTCGATCGAGGCGAGGCAGGTCTCGAGGGCGGTGCGGGTCGGGTTGCCCGACCGGGAGTACTCGTAGCCGCCGCGCAGGCCGCCGACGCCGTCCTGCTTGTACGTGGAGGTCGCGTAGATGGGCGGGACGACCGCGCCGGTGAGCGGGTCGGGCTCCTGCCCGGCGTGGATGGCGCGTGTGGAGAACCCCATAGCCTCATGCATGGTCCCTACGCTAACCGACGCGAGTACCACTGCCTATGGATAGGCACGCTATCGTGCAGACAACACTTTCCCACTTCAGTTAAGGGGCGCCTCATGGGCTTCGACGAAGTACACAAGATGGACATCACCGGTGACGGCGTCGACGAGACGGTCGGCGTGCGCCGCAACGAGGACGGCTCGGTCGAGTACCACGTGGACATCGACGGCGACGGCACCGCGGACATGAAGGCCGTGGACGTCGACGGCGACGGCGTCATCGACCACGTGCTGCTCGACCACGACGGCGACGGCAAGTACGACGCGGCCGTGGTGGACGCGGACGGCGACGGCGAGCTCGACGCCGTGGCCGAGAAGTAGGAAACCCCGCTCTCCTCGGCAGGACTGCCCGTCAGACTTCGCGCCGCGGGCGCCCTTCAACCGAGCCGGTCGACGGCTCGAAGGGCGCCCGCGGCGTCGCTCATGCCTTGGCGCGTTCGGCTTTGGAGCGCTCGACGCAGAACTCGTTGCCTTCGGGGTCGAGCATGGTGACCCAGCCGGTGCCGTCGGGCCTGCGGTGGTCCTCATAGACGGTGGCGCCGAGGCCGAGCAGGCGCTCGACCTCTTCGTCGCGGGTGGTGTCGGGGGTGAGGTCCAGGTGAACGCGGTTCTTCACGGTCTTCTCGTCACCGGGGACGTTGATGAAGAGCAGCCCGGAGCCGCCCCCGGCGGGACCGATGAAGTGCTCCTCGTGGCCGGGCTCGTTGGGGTCCTCGGGGTTCTCGGTGTAGCCGGTGACCTTCGACCAGAACAGCGAGAGGGCGTACCCGTCGCGGGCGTCGAACGTGATGTGGTTGATAGATGAGGCCATGCGCATACGCTAACGTCCCGCGGCGACGGCTGGCGATCGTTATTTCCCCGTGACAGACTTGCCGGATGAGCACGACGCACCCGATCCTGCGGCACCCCGTCGATGGCTCGCCCGGCGCCGGCGCCGAGACGGCCTATCTCGGCATGGGCTGCTTCTGGGGTGCCGAGCGCCTGTTCTGGCGCGTCCCCGGCGTGTGGACGACCTCCGTGGGCTACATGGGCGGCAACACTGAGAAGCCCTCCTACGAGGAGGTCTGCACGGGCCTGACCGGCCACGCCGAGGTCGTCAAGGTCGTGTGGGAGCCCGGCGCGGTCGCCTACAAGCAGCTGCTCAAGGTGTTCTGGGAGAACCACGACCCGACGCAGGGCATGCGGCAGGGCAACGACGTGGGCACCCAGTACCGGTCGGTCCTCTACACCACCACGCTCGAGCAGCGCGAAGCCGCCGAGGCGAGCAAGGAGGTCTTCGAGCCGATCGTGCGCGCGGCCGGGTTCGGCCCGATCACGACCGCGATCGTCCCGGCCGGGCCGTACTGGCTCGCCGAGGAGTACCACCAGCAGTACCTGCACCACAATCCGAACGGCTACTGCAACCACGGCCCCACCGGCCTCTCGTGCCCCGTGGGCGTCGTCAAGGCCCAAGTGGAGGTCGAACCGCCGAGAGCGTGACGGCGCGAGAAAAATCCAATCGGCGACCCATCCGGCCGCCCCGCGGCTCCGAACCGCTATTGACCGCCCACTTCGACCGCGGGGAGCGTGGGGATGTTCGAGAACGGAGCCGGGGCCGCGCCCCGGCATGAGCCACCGCGGCTGACCGCCGTCGCCGCGGAGCCGCTGACGGCCGAGGCGCTGCTGCACCGCACCGCCCTCGGCGAGGACGACGCGTTCGCGGACCTCTACGACCTGATGGCGCCGCGCGTCTACGGTCTGTGCCTGCGGGTCCTCCGCGACCCCGCGCAGGCCGAGGAGGTCGCCCAGGAGGTCCTGCTCGAGGTGTGGCGCACCGCCACCCGCTTCGACGAGCGGCGCGGGTCCGCCGGCGCGTGGATCACCACCATCGCCCACCGCCGCGCCGTCGACCGCGTCAGGTCGGCGCAGGCCGCCGGCGAACGCGAGCGGCGCGCCACCGCCGAGGCCGCCGAGCCCGAGTACGACTCGGTCGCCGAGACGGCCGCCAACCGCATGGAGCACCGCCAGGTGCGCCGCTGCCTCAAGACCCTCACCGAGCTCCAGCGGCAGGCCGTGACCCTCGCCTACTACGGCGGCCACACCTACCGGCAGGTCGCCGCCCTGCTGGAGACCGCCGTGCCGACGGTCAAGACCCGCATCCGCGACGGCCTCGGCAAGCTGCGCGACTGCCTGGAGGTGGCGCGATGAGCGACGACGTCCACACCCTCATCGGCGCCTGGGTCCTCGACGCGGTCGACGACGACGAGCGCCGCCGCGTCGACCACCACCTCACCTCGTGCGTCTCGTGCTCGCAGGAGGCCGCCGAGCTCAGAGAGGCGGTCTGGCGCCTCTCCGACGTGACCGTCACCGAACCGCCCCCGCGTCTGCGCGACCGCGTCCTCGCCGAGGTGCGCCGCACCCGCCAGGAGGCGCCCGTCGCGGAAGCGGCCGAACCGGCCGCGCCGGAACGCCCTCGCCGCCGGTGGTGGCGGCTGCCGCGGCTGCGCCTGGCGCTCGGGGCCGCCGCACTGGCCGCCGCCGCCGCTTTCGCGGGCGTGTTCATCACCCTGGCGGTGCAGCCGACCGAGGGCCCCGACCAGTCCGAGCAGATCGCCGCCGTGCTCGAGGCGCCCGACGCCGAGGTCGACTTCCAGCAGGCCGAAGGCGGCGGCCGCGTCACCGTGGTCGCCTCCGCCGCACTGGACCGGGCGGTCGTAGTGGTCGCCGACCTCGCCCCGCCCGGGGCCGGCCGCTCCTACCAGCTGTGGCTCGTCGACGAGGCCGGGGCCGTCTCGGCGGGCGTCATGGACGCCGGCGACGACTCGGCCACGATGGTCGTCGAAGGACTCGGCGACACCCAGATCGTGGGTGTCACCAATGAACCGGCGGGAGGGTCCGCGAACCCGACCCAGCCGATGGTCGCCGGCGTGGAGCTGTCCGCGTAGGCGCCTGGGGAGGAGCGCGGGCCGGGTCGGCGGACCCGGCCCGCGTCCTGTTTTCTGCCTGTCCACGGCATTGATCCGAATTTTTTCGCCCCGCGACCCATCCGGTCGCGGACCCGCTCCGAATAGCGGGCATGAACGGCAGAACGATCGCAGCCCTGGCGGGCATCGCCTGCGCCGGGTCCGCCCTGGCCGCGGCCCAGCTGGCCGCCGCCGCGGTGGCCCCCGCCAGCGCGCCGGTCGCCGCCGTGGGCGCCGCCGTCGTCGACGCCGTGCCCGAGCCGGTCAAGGCCTTCGCCATCCGCGCGTTCGGCGTCCACGACAAGCTCGTGCTCCTCCTCGGGATCGGCGCGGTGCTCCTCGTCCTCGCCGCGGTCGTCGGCGTGCTCGCGCGGCGCCGGATCGCGGTCGGATACGCGGCCCTGGCCCTCCTCGGCACGGCGGGAGCGGCCGCCGCGCTCACCCGCCCGGCCGCGGAGGCCTCCTGGGCCGTTCCCTCACTGGTCGGCGCCGCCTGCGGCGCGGGCGTCCTGGCGCTGCTGTTCCGGAAGACGGCGGCACCGGGACCGGCCGTGCCCGGCAGGGCGGTCGACCGCAGAGGGGTCCTCCTCGCCCTCGCGGGCGCGGGGCTGGCCGGGGCGGCCGGATGGCGGCTGGGCGGCACGGGGGAAGTCGACGCCGCCCGCGACGCCGTCCGGCTCCCCGAGCCGGTCTCCACCGGGCCCGCGGGCGCGGGGCTCGACGTCCCGGGCCTCACCCCCTACCTGACCCCGAACGCGGACTTCTACCGCGTCGACACCGCGCTCGTCCTGCCCCGGATCCTGCCGGAGGACTACCGCCTCCGCGTCACCGGCCGCGTCGACCGGACCCTCGAACTCACCTACCGGGACCTGCTCGAACGCGACCTCGTCGAACGCGAGTTCACCATCTCCTGCGTCTCCAACGAGGTCGGCGGCGACCTCGCCGGCAACGCCCGCTGGCTCGGCGTCCCCCTGGCCGAGCTGCTCGCCGAAGCCGGCGTCCAGGACGGCGCCGACCAGCTCGTCAGCCGCTCCTCCGACGGCTGGACCGCCGGGACCCCGACCGCCGCCTGCACCGACGGCCGCGACGCGCTCGTCGCCGTCGGCATGAACGGCGAACCGCTGCCGATCGAGCACGGCTTCCCCGTCCGCATGGTCGTTCCCGGCCTCTACGGCTACGTCTCGGCCACCAAATGGCTCGTCGAACTCGAACTCTCCTCGTTCGCCGACTTCGACCCCTACTGGGTCCGCCGCGACTGGGCCGCCGAAGCCCCGATCAAGACGTTCTCCCGCATCGACGCCCCCGCCCCGCTCAAGGAGGTCGCCGCCGGGCCCGTGCCCGTCGCCGGCGTCGCCTGGGCCCAGCGCCGCGGCATCGAGCGCGTCGAAGTCCGCGTCGACGAAGGCCCGTGGGCCGAAGCCGAACTCGCGCCCGTCATCGGCCCCGACACCTGGCGCCAGTGGCGCTGGACCTGGGACGCCCCGCCCGGCCGCCACAAGCTCGAAGTCCGCGCCACCGACGGCGAGGGCGACACCCAGACCGAGGAGCGGCGCACGCCGTTTCCCGACGGGGCCACCGGTTGGCACTCCGTCGTCGTCACCGCCGCATAGGCCACCGAACCGAAGCCCGGGGACCGATCCCCGGGACCGAACAGAGAGGCAAGACCATGCAACACCGACTGCTGACCCGCGCCGGAGCGATCGCGGCCGCCGCAGGATTCGCCATCGCGCTGGCCGCCTGCTCGCCCGACGAGGGCACCGACGAAGCCGCGGAGGAGAACACCTCTTCCGAAGCGATGCAGGAGGAGACCACTGAGGAGATGCCCGTCTCCGGCGAGTTCGGGGACGCGTGCGCCGCGGTTCCGGCCGACGGCGAGGGCAGCTTCAGCGGCATGGCCGACGACCCGGTCGCCACCGCCGCGAGCAACAACCCCGTGCTGTCCACACTGGTCACCGCCGTCGGCGAGGCCGACCTGGGCGACACGCTGAACTCGGCCGAGAACATCACCGTGTTCGCGCCGACCAACGACGCGTTCGCCGCGATCCCCGCCGCGGACCTCGAAGCCGTCATGGCCGACCAGGACCTCCTCACGAGCGTCCTGACCTACCACGTCGTGGGCGAGCGGATCGCCCCTGAGGACCTCGCGGGAACCTTCGAGACCCTGCAGGGCGACACCCTCGAGGTCAGCGGCTCCGGCGAGGCGTTCACCGTGAACGGCTCCGCGAACGTAGTCTGCGGCAACGTCCAGACCGCCAACGCGACCGTCTACATCATCGACGGGGTGCTGATGCCCGCGTAAGGGCCCCTTACGGCAGGGCCGCTCGCGTTTCGCGGGCGGCCCCGCCGCCGTCGAGCCAGGAAGGACCGCCAATGACGACGGCAGTGCTGCTGTTCACCGAAGACCTTCGCGTGCAAGACAACCCGGCCCTCGCCGCCGCCGCGAGGGCCGACCGCGTCGTCCCGCTGTACGTCGACGACCCGGCCCGGCCCGCGAACCCGAACCGCCGCGCCTTCCTCCTGGAGTCCCTGGCCGACCTGCGCCGCTCGCTGCGCTCCCTCGGCGGCGACCTCGTCGTCCGCCGCGGCCCGACCGCCGAGCAGGCCATGGGCGTCCGCGCCGAGACCGGCGCCGGTGCGGTCGTGTGCGCCGACGGCGTCGGCGACTTCGCCACGGGCGTGCGCGACCGCCTCGCCGCCGCGTGCGAGCGCGAGCGGACCGCGTTCACCCTCACCCACGGGCCTTCCGTCGTCGACCCCGGCCGGCTCCTGCCCAGCGGCGGCGGCGACCACTACCGCGTCTTCACCCCGTACTGGCGCGCCTGGTCGCAGACCCGCTGGCGGGCCGGGGCCCCTGAGCCCGACCGCATCGCGCTTCCCGACGAGGTCCCGGGGAGTGACGACCTGCCGGGAGCGGACGGCGCCGCGAGCGGCCTGCCGCGAGGCGGGGAGCGGGCCGCGCTCGCCCGGCTCGACGCGTGGGCCGCCGACGCGGGCGACTACGCCGAACGCCACGACGACCTCGCGGGCGACCGCACCTCCCGGCTCAGCCCTTACCTGGCGCAGGGCTGCCTCTCGGCGCGGGCGTTCGCCGCCGACCCGCGGGTCCCCGAGGCCGCCGTCAGGCAGCTGTGCTGGCGCGACTTCCACCGCCAGGTCCTCGCCGCGTTCCCGCGGCTCACCGACACCCCCTACCGGCGCGGCGCGCGCGACGAGTGGGACGACGACCCGGCCGTCCTCGCCGCCTGGCGGGAGGCGCGGACGGGCGTCGACATCGTGGATGCGGGCATGCGCCAACTGGTGACCGAGGGCTGGATGCACAACCGGGCGCGCCTCATCTGCGCCGGATACCTCGTCAAGACCCTCGGCCTCGACTGGCGGGAGGGCGCCGCCTGGTTCGCCCGCCACCTCGTGGACCTCGACGAGGCGAACAACTGGGGCAACTGGCAGTGGACGGCCGGGACCGGCAACGACACCCGCCCCAACCGGGGGTTCAACCACGAGCGGCAGGCCGGCCGGTTCGACCCCGAAGGGGCCTACCGGCGGCGTTGGGCGCCGTGAGGACCGTCGGCGCCGACCTCGCGCATCACCTCGGTGCTCACTTCCAGGAAGCGGGCCACGACCTCGCGTTCGGCCGCGTCGAATCCGGTCCATGCCGCGCTGAACGCGGCCGCGAGCGGGGCGAACATCCGCCTGCCCTCTTCAAGGGACGATTCGGGGACCTCGAGCGCCACCCGGCGGCGGTCCCCGGCGGGTCGGGTCCGCTCGACGTGCCCGCCCGCCTCGAGCCGGTCGATGAGCGCCGTCGTCGCCGACGGGCTCAACCCCAGCTCGCGGGCGAGGGACGTGGGCGACATCGGGTCGCCGCGGCGGGCGGCGGCGAGGATGAGCGCGAGCGCGTTGACATCGGTGCGGTGCAGGCCGTGCCGGGCGCCGAACCGCTCGGCGTACCGGTCGGACTCGACGGTCAGCGTCTGCAGCAGGCGGCTGAGATCGAGGTCGGTGAGCGGCTGCGCATCGCCGGTGTCGCGGGTCATGCCGACCATCATCCACCATGATCATGGCCACGCCTCACCTTTATGATTCGATCATCGAACTATTCTGTCATAGAATCACCGATTGACGCGAGGAGACCGCCCATGGCCCCCGACCGACCCGTGCCCCGGCTGCGCTGGCTCCTGCCGGCCCTGCTCGCCCTGGCCTGGCTCGCCCTGAGCGCCTTCGCGGGCCCGTTCGCCGGCAAGCTCAGCGAGGTCGCCGACAACGACGGCTCCGCGTTCCTGCCCGCCACCGCCGAATCCACCGAGGTCAACGAGGAGCGGGCCGCCTTCGACGACACCGACGCGACCCCCGCGGTCGTCGTCGCCGAACGACCCGGCGGTCTCGAAGCGGCCGACCTCGCCTACCTCGAGACCGCAGGCGCGGCCCTCGCCGAACTCCCGTTCAACGCCGGGCCGCCGATCCCCGCGCAGCTTTCCGAAGAGCCCGAACCCGAAGCGGCGCAACTGGTCGTCCTCATCGACGGCGGCACCGACGACGCCGAAGCGGTCGAGCGGATCCGCGCCGTCCTCGACACCGGCCGACCCGACGGCCTCACCGTCCTCGTCACCGGCCAGGCCGCGCTCGGCGCCGACCTCGGCGAGGCCTTCGCGGGCGTCGACGGCCTGCTGCTGCTCGTCGCCGCCGCCGTCGTGGCGGTGATCCTCGTGCTCGTCTACCGCTCCCCGCTCCTGCCGATCCTGGTGCTCCTCACCTGCGGGCTCGCGCTCGCCGCCGCCAGCGCCGCCGTCTACGCCCTCGCCGACGCGGGCGTGATCGACCTCAACGGCCAGAGCCAGGGCATCCTGTTCATCCTCGTGTTCGGCGCCGCCACCGACTACGCGCTCCTCCTGGTCGCGCGCTTCCGCGAAGAGCTCGCCGGCGCCGACCGGTTCACGGCCGTCCGCAAGGCCCTGCGCGGCACCATCGAGCCGATCGCCGCCTCCGCCGGAACCGTCGTCCTCGGCGTGCTGTGCCTGCTGTTCAGCCAGCTCGAGTCGAACCGGGGCCTCGGCCCGGTCGCCGCCATCGGCATCGGCGCGTCCTTCCTGGCCGCGACCACGTTCCTGCCCGCGATGCTCGCCCTGTTCGGCCGGGCCGCGTTCTGGCCGCGCCGCACCGGCGCCGGACGCGCGGTCCCGCGCTCGCGCCTGTGGTCGGGCGTCGCCGGGCTCGTCGCCCGCCGCCCCCGCCTGGTGTGGATGACGACCGCCGCGGGCCTGGTGGTCGCGGCCGCGTTCATGACGCAGCTCAAAGCCGACGGCACCACGCAGACCGACGTGTTCCTCACCGACGTCGACTCCGTTGCGGGCCAAGAACTCCAAGCCGAGCACTTCGACGCCGGAGCGGGCGCGCCCGCCGTCGTCGTCGCCGACGCGGACGCCCTCGACGCGGTCCTCGCCGCCGCCCGGGTCGACGGCGTCGCCGAAGTCGCCCCGAAGGTCGACGCCGCGGGCGAGGTCGTCGAAGCCGACGGCCGCATCGAGATCACCGCCGTCCTCGAGGACGCCCCCGACAGCGACGCCGCCATGGCCACGGTGGAGCGGCTGCGCGAGTCCGTGCACGCCGTCGACGGGGCGGACGCCCTGGTCGGCGGGCCCACCGCGATCCAGCTCGACACGCTCACCGTCTCCGAGCGGGACCGGGCGGTCATCATCCCGATCGTCCTCGCCGTGATCCTGCTCGTGCTCATGCTGCTGCTGCGCTCGATCCTCGCGCCGCTGCTGCTCACCGCGACCGTCGTGCTCTCGTTCGGCGCGACCATGGGCGTCTCCGCGCTCGTGTTCAACCACCTCTTCGGGTTCCCCGGCGCCGACCCCACCGTGGTCCTGTTCGGCTTCGTGTTCCTGGTGGCCTTGGGAATCGACTACAACATCTTCCTCATGACGCGGGTCCGCGAGGAGTCGGTTCGCCTGGGCACCAAGGCGGGCACGCTGCGCGGACTGGTCGCCACCGGCGGCGTCATCACCTCCGCCGGGGTCGTCCTCGCGGCGACGTTCTCGGCGCTCGCGGTCCTGCCGATCCTGTTCCTCGCGCAGATCGCGTTCGTCGTCGCCTTCGGCGTGCTCCTCGACACGGTGCTCGTCCGCTCGCTGCTCGTCCCCGCGCTCACGTTCGACATCGGACGCGCCGTCTGGTGGCCCTCCCGGCTCTCCCGGGTAAGGCCCCTCAGCCGAAAGTAAGGGACTGAGGGGGCGTCAGGCCGGAAACTAAGGCGGGTAAGGGCCCGCTCGACGCGGACGCCTGATGCCCCCTCACCGCCCTCAGCCGGAGCATTGGTGTCAGGCCGGAAAAGCCGGCCGCCGACACCAAAGGAAGTTCAGATGAACGACTTCGACCTCCACTACCTCCACTACGCCCGCTCGGAGGAGCTGATCCAGCAGGCGGAGAACGAGCGCCAGGCGCGCGAGCTCGTCAAGGCCGCGAAGGCGACCCGCCGCGGCGGGACCCGCGTCCGGCACGAGGGCCTCGCCGCCCGCGTCGCCAAGGCCCTCGGCCGCGGCGACCAGCGCGGCAGCACCGCCGAACGGGGCTCCGCGCACTTCCCCGCCGCGAAATGACAGGCGCGGAACGTCATAGGGGCGTGTCATGATTGCTGACATGCCGCGCCTGGGTTCCGACCTCCCCCTGTTCGCCCGCGACGCCGAACTCGCCTCGCTCCGCGAATCGCTCGACGCCGCCCGCGCCGGCCGCCCCGCCACCGTCCTCGTCTCCGGGGACGCGGGGGTCGGGAAGACCCGGCTCCTCCACGAATTCAACGACAACGCCGGTGACGGTGTCCGCACCGTCACCGGCCACTGCCTCGACACCGCCGACTCCGCGCTCCCCTACCTCCCCTTCGCCGAGATCGTCGGCAGCCTCGCCCGCGACAACCCCGAACTCGTCGCGAACCACCCCGGCCTCGGCCCGCTCCTCCCCGGTCACCCCGTCCCCGCCGAAGGTGACCTCGGCCGCCTCGGCCTCTTCGAAGCCCTCCACGCCGCCCTCGCCGACCTCTCCGCGACCGAGCCGCTCGTCCTCACCCTCGAAGACCTCCACTGGGCCGACCGCTCCAGCCGCGACCTCCTCGCCTTCCTCACCTCCCGCCTCACCGGCCAGCGCGTCCTCATCGTCGGCACCTACCGGGCCGACGCCGTCCACCGCGGCCACCCCCTCCGCCCCCTCCTGGCCGAACTCGTGCGCCTCCCCGCCGTGCAGCGCCTCCACCTCGACCCGTTCGACGCCCAGCACGCCGCCGACTTCGTGCGCGAGCTCAACACCGGGCTCGACGAGGAGACCGTCTCCAAGATCGCCGCCGCCTCCGAGGGCAACGCGTTCCTCGCCGAAGAGCTCGCCGCCGCCGAGACCCACACGGTCACCTTCGAACTCGCCGAAGTCCTCCTCGCCCGCCTCGAACGCCTCCCCGAGGCCGCCAAGCAGGTCGTCCAGCTCGCCTCCGTCATGGGCCGCCGCTTCACCTACCGCCGCCTCAACGCCGCCGCCTGGTCGATGCTCGACGAGCACGGCCTGGGCCACGAACGCGAACTCGACCAGGCCCTGCGCGCCGCGATCTCGCACGGCATCATCGTGCAGAAGAGCGCGGACACGTACGCGTTCCGCCACGCCCTCCTCGGCGAGGCCGTCTACTCCGACCTCCTTCCGGGCGAACGCATCCGCTACCACCAGAAGATCGCCGAATCGCTCGCCGACGACCACGGCAAGGGCGCCGAGGCCGAACTCGCCCACCACGCCTTCGAATCCGGCGACCTCGCCTGCGCCCTCTCGGCGTCCGTGCGCGCCGCCGACGAGGCCGTCGAACTCGCCGCCCCCGCCGAAGCCCTCCTCCACCTCGAACGGGCCCTGGCCCTGTTCGGGAAGGTCCCCCCCGAGCAGCGGCCCGAGGGCATCACCGAGCTGCGCCTCACGATCCGCGCCGCCGGGAACGCCGAGGCCTCCGGCGAGATCAAACGCGCCCAGTCGTACTCGGCCGCCGCCGTCCGCATCGCCGACGCCTCCGGCGACCGCATCATGGGCGCCTCCACCCGCCGCAAATACGCCCGCCACCTCCTCACCATCGAAGGCGACGAGCAGGAGGCGCACCGCATCGCCTGGGAGGCATGGCAACTGGTCAAGGACGACGAGCCGCGCGCCGTCAAGGCCTTCACCCAGGCCACCCTCGCCCGCACCCTCTCGAGCATGCGCCGCCACGACGACGCCCTCGACTGGGCGGCCAAGGCCATCGCCACGGCCGAGGCCGTCGAGCACGACCCCGACGACGCCCACTACGCCGCCAAGGCCGACGCGATGCTCACCGAGAGCCTCGTCCTCTACCGCAACGGCGAACGCTCCCTGGAGGGCACGATCGCCCGCCAGAACGAGGCGCTCGCCCTGGTGCGCGGCAAGGGCTGGCACGAGATCGAACTCCGCGGCCACTTCAACCAGGGCCTCGTCCTCGTCGAGGTCGCCCGGATCGCCGAGGCCGCCGCCCACTTCGACGAAGGCATGGCGCTCGCCCGCCGCACCGGCCACAAATGGAGCGGATTCGGCCTCGAGACCGCTGTCCGCCAGGTCATCTGCAACTACATGCTCGGCCGCTGGGACGATGTGGACGCGAACGGCGAGATGGCCTCCAGCGTCCTGCCCGGCGTCGTCCTCACCCGCCTCGCCGCCGCAGTGCTCCTCGTCGACGTCGCGCGCGGCAGGTTCGAGACCGCCGACCGGCGGCTCGACTACCTCGCCAACCGCTGGCAGCTCGACGGCCAGGTCCTCGCCCTCGCCTCCATGTGCGGCGCCGAACTCGACCGCTGGCGCGGCCGCCCCGAGCAGGCCCTGCACCGCGTCGAGCGCGCGACCGAGCGCATGACCCGCATGCGCGGCTACTACCTCGCCGGCGTCTCCGTCTGCGCCGCCGGCGTCGGCGCGGCCGCCGACCTCGCCCAGCGCCTGCGCCGCGACGGCGACGCGACCGGCGCGAAAGACGCCGTCACGGCCGGCGAGCGCCTCGCCGAACGGGCCCGGTTCTTCCTCGAGCACGGCCGCCCGCTCTCCGGCACCCTCGGCCCCGAGGGCCGCGCCTGGGCCGCCCAGCTCGACGCCGAGGAGTCCCGCCTCCACGGCGACGGCGACCCGGCCCTGTGGCGCGCCGCGGCCGACGCGTTCGACTACCGCGACCCCGAATCGGACGAAGCCAAAGCGGCGCAGGCGAAACGACCGCACCTCACGCCCGCCGCGGTCCTCGGCGAACAGGAGCGGCTCGAACTCGCGCTCGAGGACCCGATCGCGTCCGAGACCCTGGCGCTCATCGACGCCGCCCGCAGCGGCGACCTCGACACGGCCGCCTGCGAACCCAACTGGGCCGAGCCCTACCGGCAGGCGTACGCCCGCTGGCGGCTGGCCGAGGCGCTCCTCGCCTCCCCGGGCGCGGAGGCCCGCGCCGAAGCGGCCGCGGTGCTCACCGAGGCCAAGAAGACTGCGATCCGGCTCGGCGCGGGCCCGCTGTGCGACGAGCTGTGCGCGCTGGCCGAGCGGGCGCGGCTGACCTCGGCGGTGCCCACCTCGACGCCGCTGACGCCACGGGAGCTGGCGGTGGTGCGGCAGGTGGCGCGCGGGCTGACGAACAAGCAGATCGGCGCGGAGCTGTACATCTCGGAGAAGACCGTGAGCGTGCACCTCTCGCGGGCGATGGCGAAGCTCGAGGTCGCGGGCCGCGCCGCGGCGGTGAACGCCGCCCACTTGCGCGGCTACCTCACCGAGGACTGACCGGCCGGTGCCGCGCCTGCGGCGCCGGAGCGGCCGCGTGCGGCCGTACGGGAGGCCCCGGGTACCCGCCCGATCCCACCTTCACCACTACCAGTGAAAAAGGCCAGGCTCCCAAACGGGTACGACACTCGCAGGTAGCGGCGTGGCCGCGGGTTCGAACACCGGCGGGCGAATCGGTCGAACCGGGTGATTCGGTTGCGGCAGGTTCATGCGGACGAGGGAACGGAAGCGAGCGGTGCTCGTCGCGCCACCGCTACTGGAGGTTGACGCCGCCTCCCGGTGTAGTCCCCGGGTGGTACGCGGATTGTCTTCTCCGGCCCGATGCGACCGGGGGGCCGCCGCACGAGTATTGCAGCCATGAAGCGGCGTAAAGCACTCAAGTGGACCCTCGTCGGCGTCGGCGGCGGCGTCGGGGCGATCGCCCTCGGCGGGGCCGGGACCGTCGGCTACCTCTGGAGCAAGTCCAAACTCGAGACCGCCGGCGAGGTCGACTTCGACACCCCGCTGGCCATCCCCCCGCTCGCCGAGTCGACCGAGGACGCCTCCGGCGCCCGGGTCTTCAACCTCGAGATCCAGGCCGGCACGGTCGCCTTCAAGGACGGCCGTGAGACCGAGACCTGGGGCGTCAACGGCGCCTTCCTCGGCCCGACCATCCGCGCCAGGCGCGGCGAGGAGGTCGCCTTCGCGGTGCACAACGGCCTCGACGAGGGCACCTCGATCCACTGGCACGGCATGCACCTGCCCTCGGTCATGGACGGCGGCCCCCACCAGGAGGTCGAGCCCGACGGCATCTGGGCTCCCCAGTGGACGATGAACCAGCCGGCCGCGACCCTCTGGTACCACCCGCACCCGCACGGCCGCACCGGGAACCACGTCTACCGGGGCCTGGCCGGGATGTTCATCGTCGACGACGACGAGTCCGAGGGGCTCAACCTGCCCGCCGAGTACGGCGTGGACGACGTCCCGATGATCGTGCAGGACCGCAAGTTCGACGGGAACAACCAGTTCGACGACAAGGCGCCCTTCATGAGCATGCAGGGCGTCCTCGGCGACGAGATCATGGTCAACGGCACGCTCGGCCCCTACTTCGACGTCACGACCCGCCTGGTCCGGCTGCGCCTGCTCAACGGCTCCGTCTCGCGCCTCTACAACTTCGGGTTCAGCGACGACCGGCCCTTCCAGCTCATCGCCACCGACGGCGGCCTGCTGCCCGAGGCCTGGGAGACCGACCGGCTCCAGCTCTCACCGGGCGAGCGCGCCGAGATCGTGGTGGCCTTCGAGCCCGGCGAGTCCGTCGTGCTCCGCTCCCACCCCGCCGACGAGGGCTACGAAGGCCCGCTCGGGCGCCTCAACGGGGGCGAGGACCTGCTCGACATCTGCGAGTTCCGCGCCGCCGGCTCCCTCGCCGACACCACCGAGGTCCCATCGGCCATGGGCACCGCGCCGGACCTCGCCGACGCCGAGATCGCCGCCGAGCGCTCGTTCTCGCTCTCGGGCTTCAACCAGATCAACGGGGAGTCCATGGACCCCATGCGCATCGACTTCGGCGTCCGCGAGGGCACCGTCGAGGTGTGGGAGGTCCAGAACGCGGACGGCTTCATGCACAACTTCCACGTCCACGACGTCCAGTACCAGGTCATCTCGGTCGACGGCGAGGAGCCGCCGCCGCGCCTGCGCGGCTGGAAGGACACCGTGCAGCTGGTCCCGCAGGTCGAGTACCGGCTGGCGATGCGCTTCGCCGACTACACCGACCCGAACCTGCCGTACATGTACCACTGCCACATCCTCGCCCACGAGGACTCGGGGATGATGGGCCAGTTCGTGGTCCTCGGCGAGGGCGAGGAGATCGGCACCGTCCCGGTCAGCGCCTCGGCCACGGGCCACGGCGGGCACTGACCCTCCCCGGGCCATCAGGGCCCGGGGACGACAGCGGCGCAGGCCGTCCCGACCGTAGGCACCACGAACGGGACGGCCCTGCGCCGCACTGCTTTCCCCTAGAGGACGTAGGTGCCGATGAGGTTCGCGAGCGTGCGGATGTCCACCCTGCCCTTGAATTCGAAGCGCACCTTGCCGAGGCCGCTGAACCACAGGTCGAGTTCGGCGTCGAGGTCGAAGTTCCCGGCCGTCTCGACCGAGAATGCCTGGATCTTGCTGTACGGCAGGGAGGTGTAGTCGCGCTTCTTGCCAGTGATGCCCTGCGCGTTGACGGCGATGGCGCGCTTGTTCGTGAAGACCACGAAGTCCCGCACCGACTTGAACGCCGAGACCAGTTGCTCGCCCTGCACCAGCAGCGGCTGCAGCTCCCCGGCGATCGTGCCGGGGTCGATCTGCTGGAGTTTGAAGAGGGAGCCGTTCGAGAAGTCGATCATCGGCTCATCGTACTGACGCCAGTGGACCGGCGGGTCCCGCGGAAGCGGGCGGCGCGGGCCGGGAGCCCTGGTCAGGGTCCCGTCCCGCTACGCGATCGGGTTGCGGGGGAAGAGGCTGCGGATCAGAGGGTGCAGTTCGCGATGTGCTTGGCGATCGCCGGGAGGTCGACGTTCTCCGTGAACTCGAAGCGGACCTTGCCGAGCCCGGAGAACCACATGTCGAGCTCGCCGTCGTTGTCCATGAGGCCGTCGGTCTCGACCGAGTAGGCCTGGATCTTGTTGTAGGGCAGGGAGGCGTAGTCCTTCTTGCGGCCGGTGATGCCCTGGACGTTGACGGCGATGACCCGCTTGTTCGTGAAGACCACGTAGTCGCGCACGCCTTCGAAGGCCAGCGCGACCGCTTCGCCGTCGGCCAGCAGGGGCTGGACCTCATCGGTGAAGGCGGGGTCGTCGGTGAGCTTGAGCTTGAAGATGGAGCCGTTCTCGAAATCGATCATGCGGGCAGGATATCGGTACGGCCCCACGGCCGCGGCCCGCCTAATACCGTTCGGCCGCAAGAGCAGTGGCCTGCGCGATCACGACCTTGAGCGGGCGCGAGAGCGCGAGCGCCGCAGCGGCGGCGTCCTCGTACTCGACCGAGGCGTTGACGACCTCGCCGTGCTCGAGCGCGATCTTCACCCCGATCTCGTGACCGTCCACATCGACATGCGTGTACTGCCGCTCGAGCGCGTGCTTCTCGATCTCATAGGAGCGCATGCCGATCGTGGTCGTGTGTCGGACCAGGGCCGACCGCACCGCTTCGACCACCTCGGGGCGGCACATCACGTGCACCGTGTGGGCCGGGCGGCCCTTCTTCATGAGGATCGGCGTCAGCCAGGCGTCCGAGGCCCCGGCGGCGAGCAGCGCCGCCAGCGCGGCGGGCCACACCCGCGGATCAAGGTCGTCCACATTGGTCTCGATGACGACGGGCTTCGCACCCGGAGTCCCTTGCGCCGTGAGCGGAGCCTGTTCGCGAGCATGCGCTTCGTGCCCGTGTTCATGCGCCGCTGCCGAGGACGCCTGCCCGTGCGCCCCGTGCGGACGGTGATGGTCGTGCCCCGACCCGCCGCCGTGGTCGTGCGAGCGATGCACATGGGCCGCACCGGTCCTGCGCGCCGCGACTGCCTCGTGTCCGACGATGAGCCGCAGCAGGTTCGCCCGCTCCTGCGGGTCGCGCCCGCCCGCGCCGACGCCGATCCGGTCGACCACCAGCTCCGGCAGAGACCCGTAGCCCGCGGCCGCCGCGGCGACGATGGCCGCGCCCGTCGGCGTGCACGCCTCGTACGGCACCGCCCCGACCACGGGCGCGCCCGCGTCGGCCAGGACCCGCAGCACCGCCGGGGCCGGGAGCGGGATCGACCCGTGTGAGCCGCGCGTCGTGCCGCCGCCCACTGTCACCGTCGAAGCGGTGAGCCGATCGATCCCCAGAGCCGCCAGGCCCGCCGCCGCCCCCACGATGTCCGCGATCGAGTCGAGCGCGCCCACCTCGTGGAAGTGCACGTCCTCCTCGGCGATCCCGTGCGCGGCCGCCTCCGCCGCCGCCAGGCGCGCGAACGCCCCCAGCGCCAGGTCCCGCACCGCCGCATCCAGTTCCGCGCCCTCGAGCATCGCCCGGATCGACCGCCAGCGCCGGTCCGTCGCGACCTCGGGGGCCTCGACGTCGACCTTCACGGCGACCAGGCCGTGCCGGGTGACCTTCTTGGCGCGCAACCGGATCGGCTCGGTCCCGAGCGCATCGACGGCCGCCTGCATCACCGCGAGGTCCACGCCGGCGTCGACCAGGGCGCCCAGGAACATGTCGCCGCTCGCGCCCGCCGCGCAGTCCAGCCACGCGATCGTCCGCGCCGCGCCGCCCTTCACGACCGGTCCGCCTTCACGCCGAGGATCCGGGACGCGGCCACGGCCGCCCCGAACCCGTTGTCGATGTTCACCACGGTCACCCCCGGCGAGCAGGAGTTCAGCATCGTCAGCAGCGGCGCGAGCCCTCCGAACGCCGCCCCGTACCCGACCGAGGTCGGCACCGCGACCACCGGCGCGGCCACCAGGCCCGCCACCACCGAAGGCAGGGCGCCGTCCATGCCCGCCACCACGATCACGCAGGCCGCCTCGCGCAGCTCCCCGATCTTGTCGAGCAGCCGGTGCAGCCCCGCCACGCCCACGTCGGCGATCAGGCGCGTGTCGATCCCGTTGGCCCGGGCCACGATCTCGGCCTCGCGCGCCACCGGCAGGTCCGAGGTCCCCGCGCACACGACCGCGAGCAGCCCGGACTCGGCCTCGGGGAACCCGCCGACCGCGCACACGCCGGCCTCGACCAGCACGTCGCCGCCGAACGCCTCCCGCACGGCCGCCACGCACGCGTCGTCGCAGCGGGTCGCCACCGCCACCCGGCCCGGGTGCGCCTCGCGCAGCGCCGCGAGCGCCCCCACGACCTGCTCGGGCGTCTTCCCCGCCGCGTACACGGCCTCAGCCGTCCCGGTCCGCGCCGGGCGGCCGGTGTCGATCTTGGCCCAGCCCAGGTCGCGGTAGCCGCCTTCCTCAATTTCCACGCCTCGATACTCCCATCCGGGCCGCCGCACCGGCCACCCGAATCGATCCCGTCCCACCGCCCGCGGACCGCGGCGTTCACCGCCGCCACCCCGAACCGACACCGCGAAGGGGGCCCCGCGTCGGCCCCACCGTCTATCGTCAAGAGGTGTCCCAGCCGCTGATCGCCGCCCACCGAGGCGCGAACGAATTCCTCCCGGAGCACTCGATCGCCGCGTTCCGGCAGGCGATCGTCGAAGGCGCCGACGGCTTCGAGTTCGACCTCCGCCTGACCGCCGACGGGCACCTCGTCCTCCACCATGACCGCACCGTCAAGCGCACCGCCGGCGCCAAAGGCGCAGTGGCGGATCTCACCCTCGCCCAGTTGCGGGACCTCAACTTCGCCCACCAGTTCCCCGACTGCTCCGGCAACCCCGAAGCCGAGCGCATCCCGACCCTCGAGGACCTCTTCGCGCTCGTCGTCGACTCGGGCAAAGACCTCAAACTCTTCATCGAGGCCAAACACCCCTCGAAGTTCGGTCCCCGGCTCGAACTGCGCCTCTGGGAGACCCTGCGCCGCTGGCCGGGCCTCGACGCCACGGTCATGTCCTTCTCGCGCGCCGCCCTCAAGACCTGGCGCGGCCTCGACCAGGACACTCCGCTCGTGTGGATCTTCGAGTACCCGTTCCGGCGCCCGCCCGAAGGCGTCCAGGTCCTCAGCTCCCGGGTCGACTACCTCGACTCCGCGCCCGAGTTCGTCGAGCGCAGCCATGCCGCCGGGTATCAGGTGTACACCTGGACCGTGAACGACGCCGCCACCGCCCACCGCATGGCCGGGCTCGAGGTCGACGTCGTGTTCACCGACCGCCCGGCCGCGATCCGGCAGACCCTGGCCGGCTGAGCCCGTATCACCGCAAGACGGACTCAGGGTCCGCCGGTAATACTGGTGTCATCCCTTTGTAAAAGGTAGGTTGCTGTATAGCCTCCCCCACGGCACGGAGGAAGGAAGGGGACCGCGATGCCCGCTGCGATACCGGCACCAGAGCGGCTGCGCGTCCCCCACCAGTCCGGGGCCGCCAGCCAGGTCCGCCGGTGGCTGCGCGAGTCCCTCCCTGACCTTCCCGACGAGGTCCGCGACGACCTCCTTGTCTGCGCGACCGAACTCGTCTCCAACGCCGTGCGGCACGCCCGGCCCCTCACCGGCGGCGACGTGGTCGTCAGCTACGAGCTCGGTCCGGCTGATGTCGAGGTCCGCGTGATCGACGGCGGCTCGCGCACCCACCCGCACGTGTGCGCGGTCAACCTCGACTCGGCGCACGGGCGCGGCATGTTCATCGTGTCCAAGCTGTCCACCGACTGGGGCGCTCGCTCCCTCGGCGACGGCACCCAGGAAGTCTGGGCCCGCGTCCCCGTCCGGTGAGGGCGAACGGGCCGCCCGGCGGCCCTGAACCGTCCTACCTCTCAGCGGCCCTCACTTGGCGGCTCGATGGCTTCGCCGAAAGCATCCGGGACCTGAATCGTCCTACCCCGCAGCGGCCCTCACATTGACGGCTCGCAAGCGTCGCCGAAAGCATCCGGGACCTGGCGCGCTGAAACCTCCGGCCTCCGATACCGTGCCCCGCGGGTCTTGTCGTACCCGCAAGGCACCCTTGTGATCGGGGGCGTCGCGGCGCGCCACTCCCGGCCGCGGGGCGCGGCGGCCGCCCCGGCCCGCTCGCCCTGTCCCCGTACGCTGTGCGGGTGTCCAACCGTCCGCTCATCATCGACCTCGCCTTCTACGGCGTGGCCGCGCTCTTCGCGGGCGCCACCGCGCTGTGGACCACCCTCGACTCGCACGCCCAGTGGGGCGCGGTCGCCTTCGGCGGCTACCTCCCGGCCGCGATCTGCGCCGCGATCCTCCTCGCCCAGCCCGGACCCGTCTGGCGCCGCCGCGCCTTCATCGCCGCCGGCGCCGCCCTCGCCGTGACCGCGGTCCCCATGGTGCTCATGGCGATCGAGCGCGCCGCCGGCACCGGCGGCCGCGCCCAGGAAGAGGTCCTCGTCGTCGAGGCCTCCGGCGCGCGCCTCCTCGACACCGGGAGCCCCTACCTGCACGCCGACGCGATCGCCGCGCTCCCCGAACCCCTCCTCGGCTACAACCCGTACCAGCCCGGCATGGCCGTCTTCGGCGTCCCCGCCGCGGTCTTCGGCGAGCACTGGTGGACCGACGCCCGCATCTACTTCCTCCTCGCCGCCGCCGCCTGCGCGGTCGCCGCCGTCCGGCTCCTGCGCGGCGGCCCCGGCAGCGCCCTCAACCCGACCGGCGCGGGCAAGGGGCCGCTGCTGCGCGCCGTCCAGGCCATGTTCGTGTTCCCGGTGTGCGCCTTGACGTTCGCGACCGGCGGCGACGACATGCCCGTGGTCGCCCTCATGGCCCTCGCGCTCGCCTTCGCCCACCGCGAGCGCTCCTTCGCCGCGGGTCTCGCCATCGGTGCGGCCGCCGCCCTCAAGCTCTTCGCGTGGCCCGCCGCCGTCGTGATCGCGTTCCTGCTGTGGCGCAACGGCGGCCTTCAGCCTCGGCGAAGCCCGCAAACCGCGAATGCGCGCGGCTACCTCGCGGGCTTCGCCGTCCCCGTCGCCGCGACGATGCTCCCGGTCCTGGCCGTGGACGCCCGCGGGTTCTTCGACAACGTGATCGCGTTCGGCCTCGGCCACGGCGTGGTCACCTCGCCCGCCCAGTCCCCGCTGCCCGGATTCCTTATCGCCCGGCATGTTCCGGCCGGCGACCTCATCGCCCCGGCGCTGCTCGGCCTCGCCGCGCTCGTGATCGCCGGGCTGCTGTGGACGCGCCCGCCCGCGACGGCCGCCACGGCGGCCCTGTGGTGCGCGGCCGGGCTCTCGGCGGCGTTCCTGCTCATGCCGTCCACGCGTTTCGGGTACCTCCTGTACCCCGTGGTCCTGCTCGGCTGGTGGCTGCCGCTGCGCGACGCCGTGGCGGGCACCGTCACCGGCACGCTCTTCCAGGGACTCGCCCAGGAGGACGAGGCGGTGGACGACCTCGAGAAGGAGACCGGCCTCGGCCCGTCCCTGGCCGTCGAATGGTGGCGCTGAGGGCCCCTCGCGAGCGGAACCGCCAGGGCCGCAAGCGACGTGTACGGTGAGCGACATGCAACTCACCTGCCCCAAGTGCGCTGCCCTCATGCGCCAGTACGAGCGAAACGGCATCGTCGTCGACCAGTGCTCGGCCTGCCGCGCGGTGCTGCTCGACCGCGGCGAGCTCGAGCACCTCATCGACACCGAGAAGTGGGTCAACGGCGTCCAGCAGGACGGCGCCGCGACGACGCCGATGCCGCAGTACGCGAACGGCGAGACCCCGCAGGTGCGCGAACGCCGCACCCTCCTGCAGATCCTCTTCGGCGACTGAGGGCCCGTCCGCCATCCCGGAGGACCGCCGATGGACGCCTCGACGCGCGCCGGTACGCGCCGCGGCCCCCTCGCAGGTGACCGGTCCGGCTCGACGATGCACGGAACGGCAGGCTTAGCGCTGGTCCTTGAGGTCGCGGTCGGCATGCCAGCTGCGTCCGCAGTCGACGCACGTCCAGCTGTGGTCCCAGACCCGCTTCTCCTTGCGGTAGCGCTTCTGCGCCGCCTGGAAGCGCTGCCGGGCGCTGCGATAGCGCTGCTGCTCCCGCCGGAATCGCTGCTCGTCGGCCTCCACCAGGCGGCGGTGCTTCGCCTGCCGCCGTTCGAAGTTCTCCAGGAGGTTCGCGAGCTTCCGCTGCTGCGCCTGGGCCTGCGCGTCGAGTGCGGTGTACCGGGACCGGTAGACCGCGAAGCCGACACCCAGCCACACGACCACGACGAGCGCGATCGGGACCGGCAGGCGCGGTCCGATGAAGACGGTGCCGCCGGGCACCTGCGGCAGCCACGCGAACAGGTCGAAGGTGCCGAACAGGCCGTAGATGACCCCCACCGGGAGGCCCCAGGCGGCGCCGCTGACGACGCCCCACCACACCGCGGCCGCGCGAGCCCGGACCGGGACGACCGCGAGCCGTTCGAGCTCGGCCGCCCGTTGCGGCCTGCTGGGCGGCGTCCGCTCGACGGGCGGCTTCGGTTCGGTCTCGGCCAGCCGCGGCCGCGGCGGCGGCGCCACGGACTTCCCGAGGTTGTTGAGCGGCCTGCCGTGCAGCGAGTGTTCGCGCCATACGAGTTCGGTCTTCTTCAGCGAACCGCCGCAGCCGGGCGGGTTCGCGCCCTTCGGGCAGGTCCGGCCGCCGGAACCGAGGTTGTAGTACTCGTACCGGGTGATCTCGAAGTGCTGCTCATCGGCGTTGAACTGGTCGCCGGTGCCGAGGTTGTAGTTGCCCTGCTCGAACTCGCTCATCCGAGCCCGTTGAGGTCGCTCACGATCTTGGTGATGGACGCGACCAGGCTCGTCGCGCCGCCGGCGGCCTTCGCGGCGGATTCCAGGAAGCCGCCGACCCGGTCGAGCCGGCCCGAGGCGGCCGCCTCCCTGGCCGCCTCCAACTCGACTGCGACAGGCAGCGCGATCCGATCGCTGTAGGCACCGGAGCGCAGCTCGTCGAGCAGCTGCACGATGAGCGCTTCGGCGCGGGCGGCGCCGCCGTCGGCGTTGTAGACGATCCGCTGCTCTCTGGCGTTGAACTGCGGACCTGCGCCCGTGTTGATGTTGACCTGCTCGGGGTGCACCGGCTCCTCCAGGGGTGATGCAGTGACCGGTCCAATGTAGCAATGTCGCGCTCTGTCAGGGGTTCCGGACGATCGGGCGGCTGCGGGCGCCCGCCGTGCGGCGCTGCCGCGCCCTGACGCGCAGGGTGCGTCCTAGACCGCCATGTCGACGAAGCGCGAGAGGTGCAGCTGGGCCGCGACGGTGATGGTGTCCGTCGCGCCGTTGCGGTGCTTGGCGACGATGAAGTCGGCCTCGCCCGCGCGCGGGGACTCCTTGTCGTAGTAGTCCTCGCGGTGGAGCAGGATGACCACGTCGGCGTCCTGCTCCAAGCTGTTGTGCGCGATGACGCCGTTGGCGATGAAGTTGTGTACACCGAGGACCGTGGCGTCATAGACGTCCTGTTCGCCAACTGACTCGATGGCGACGACCTCATCCCAGAACATGTCGTTCGTGGCCATGAGCTCAAGGCCCTCATCCTGCAGGACCTCGGCGGCCCTCGCAAGGCGCTCGCGGCTCACCGACTTCTGCCACATGGCGTTTCCGCAGAACTGCACCTCCATTTGCTCGGCGAACTTTCGATGCGAGATCCCCTGATCCGAGAGGATGGACCGGACTCGGTTCCACACTTCCTTCGGAACCGTGTCGACGTTGGTGTTCGCCTTGACGCCGCTCAGAATCGACTTCAGCAGTTCGCCGGACCGGCCTCGACCGCCGTGAGACCCGATCTCCCGTAGGAATCGCAGCTGGTTGTCGCGCCCGGAGACGTGCAGCGAGTACTGGGGCCGGTGCTCGGCTTTCTGCGTGACCCGCAGACGCCCTTGCACTCCGAACCGCTGCAGGAGCGTGCCGACGTCCTGAGTCAATTGCAGGCTCGTCGACGAGTAGTAGATGGTGCCGCTCTTTCCGTCCTTCTTCATGGTGATACTGCCGTCAGTTGCCCATAGGTGTCGCAGGAACATCGCGACCTGATCGTCGGGTAGGGAAAAGACGGGGGCGGGTATGAACTTCTCGTGAGAGCGCTTATCGAACAACCCGAGGGAGTCCAGCCATTGGGCGATCGGGTTGCGCTTGCCGCGGGCGAGTTTCTGCGAAGACGGCAGCCGCAGTGTCGTGACCCGGGCGGCAGGGTGGTCGTCGCGGACCGCGGTAACGCCGAAGTGCGATGCCGCCCTGGCGACCGCTTCGAGGTTGTCCGGGTCGACGCTCGCGTAGCGGATGGGTTGGCGGGCCACCATCGAGCCGTCACCGATCATGTGGGCGAGAAGGATGACTTCGGCGTCATGCCAGGAGGTGGCTTTCAGCGGTTCGGGGATGATCCGCGGAGTGGCAATCCGGGCACCGACTTCCAACTCCCCGAGCTCGCGCCAGCCATCCACTGTCAGGAAGCGGTGGTTCGCGGTCGCCTCGACCTCCTTCCCCGAGGCCAGCCGCATCTTGAAGACCTCCTTGCGACCGCTCGGGAACGCGTGGGTAAGGGTGTGCGGTGCGATTCGCAGCCGCTCATCCGCCGCCCATACGGGCACGTCCTTCGCGTCCGAGGCCATCAGCTCGCCGATTGTGACCTCGGCGCCGGTGTCGGCGCGCAGCAGGCGAGTCGAGGCTGGGACGCATCCCGATTCGCGCAGGTCGGAGAGCTGCGGGCGCTTGTCGGTGCGCTGCTCGGGGCCGCGGTTGAGCTGCGCGACCGCGATCACCGGGCACTGCACCTCCTTGGCCAGGAGCTTGAGGCCACGGGAGATCTCCGAGACCTCCTGCTGCCGCGACTCGGTCTTCTTCGGCGAGGTCATGAGCTGCAGGTAGTCGACGACGATGAGCTTGAGGTCGTGGCGCTGCTTGAGCCGCCGGGCCTTGGCCCGGATCTCCATCATGGTCATCGACGCGGTGTCGTCGACGAACAGCGGCGCCTCGGAGATGTCGCCCATGCGCTTGGCCAGGCGCGTCCAGTCGTCGTCCGAGAGGTCGCCCGAGCGCAGGACGTGCATCGGCACCCGCGTCTCGGCGCTCAAGAGCCGCATCACGATCTCGAGCTTGCTCATTTCGAGGCTGAACAGGGCCGCGGCGTGCCGGTGGTGCAGCGAGGCGTGCCGCATGAAGTCCATGGCCGCGGTGGACTTGCCCGCGCCGGGGCGCCCGGCGACGATGATGAGCTGCCCGGCCTGCAGGCCCGAGAGGAGCCGGTCGAGGTCGGCGAAGCCGGTGGGGATGCCGGTCATGAGGCCCTGGCTCGCGCCGATCGCCTCGATCTCGTCCATCGCGGGCTGGAGCAGGTCGGAGAGGACCGCGAAGTCCTCGCTCTGGCGGTTGTCGGTGACCTCGTAGACGGCCTGCTGGGCGAGGTCGACGAGGTCGTCGATGTCGCGCCCGCCCTGGCCGCCGCCGTACCCGTACTGGACGACCTTGGTGCCGGCCTCGATGAGGCGGCGCAGGATCGCTTTCTCCTTGACGATCTTGGCGTAGTACCCGGCGTTCGCGGCGGTGGGCACGGCGTTGAGGAGGTCGTGGAGGTACGGGCCGCCGCCGATCTTGGCGAGGTCGCCGGAGTCGGCGAGGGCCGCGGCGATGGTGACGGCGTCGGCGGGCTCGCCGTTGCCGAACTTCTCGATGATCGCGTCGAAGACCATGCCGTGCTTGGGCTGGTAGAAGTCGCCCGGGCCGAGCACTTCGATGACGTCGGCGATCGCGTCCTTGCTCATGAGCATGCCGCCGAGGACGGACATCTCGGCCTGGTGGTCCTGGGGAGGGGTGCGCTCGTAGGTGCGGGCGCCGCCGCCCCCGCCTCCGCCGCCGCCGTCCGCGAAGGGGTCCTCGGGCGGGGTGTCGAAATAGGAGTTGCTGCGGGAGCCGTTGGCGCCGTTCACCCTCGAGTAGACGCCTTCCGCCGACACGTCGGTCATGCCGTCCACCCCCTCGGTCACCGTGCGTTCATGGAGAATGTACCGCCTGGATACGACAGATCGGCGGCGTCAACGACGCTATGTCGCGCCGGGCACGGTTGCAAACGGGCCTGTGGACAACCCTGTGGACAAGGCTGTGGATAACCTGTGGATAACCGGGTCCGGCCTGTGGACAACCTGTGGACAGTGACGCGAACGCGGCTCGAATTGCCGTGTTCACCTGTGGCGACGCCGTCCACCGCCTGTGGATGGAGATTCGTTCGTGCCAACTTGCGGCTAAGGTGAGGGGCGACCCCGGCACGGATCAGAGGAGCGAGACCCCATGAACGCCCCCCGGCAACCCGAGCGCAGGCCCCGGCTCGACCCCGAAGGCGACGACCGCCCGGGGGAGCGGGCGTTCACGCCGACGCTGCTCGTGACGCTCGCCTGGTACGCGGTGCCGATGTTCGTCTATCTGGCGTGGGTGGTCTCGCAGCCGGCGGTGGACGCGACGTGCGCGGAGCGCGGCTGCACGGTGGCCGGGCGGCTCTCGGCGGCGATCGCGGGCGGCTGGGCGTGGACGCTCTCGGCGTTCACGGCGAGCCTCCTCGTGGCGGTCCTGCTGCGGCTGCCGCGGGCGGGCTGGCGCGCCGGCGTCGCCGGCTCGGCGGCCGCGATCCTCGGCGCGGGGCTCGTGACGGTGGTGCTGCGGACGGCCGGCTGGGTGATCTGACGGTGTACACACCGTGACCTGCGGATTCGACCGCTGCCGCGCGGGCGTACGGGAGGCCCCGGGTACCCGCCCAGTCCCACCTTCACCACTACCAGTGAAAAAGGACAGCGTCCCACAGGGGTACGACAAAGGCCCGCGTTCGAACCGAACGCGGGCCTTTCTCGGGTTCGCTGGTGCGACCCTACTTCTTGCGGCGCTTGGCCGGGGTCACCTGAAGCTTGAACTTCGCGGTCACCTCCGGGTGCAGCTTGACGGCGACGTCGTAGGTGCCGACCGACTTGATGGCGGCGGGCAGCTCGACGCGGCGGCGGTCGATCTTCGGACCCCCGGCCTCGTCGACGGCCTTGACCACGTCGACCGCGGTGATGGAGCCGAAGAGGCGGTCCCCGTCACCGGTGCGGGCGACGATGTGGGCGTCCGTCTTCTTCAGCTGCTCGGCCACGGTGCGGGCCTGGTCGAGGTCGTGGATCTGGCGGGCCGCACGGGCGCGCTGGATCGCGTCGACTTCCTTCTGACCGCCCTTGGTCCAGGCGATCGCCAGGCCCTGCGGCAGGAGGTAGTTGCGGCCGTAGCCGTTCTTCACCTCGACCACATCGCCGGCCGAGCCGAGGTTGGGCACCTCATGAGTCAGGATGATCTTCATGTTGCGCTCCTTCCTTAGCGGGTCTGGCTGGTGTACGGGAGCAGGGCCATTTCGCGGGCGTTCTTGACGGCCGCGGCGATCTGGCGCTGCTGCTGGGTGGTCACGCCGGTCACTCGGCGGGCACGGATCTTGCCGCGGTCGGAGATGAACTTCCGCAGCAGCGCCGTGTCCTTGTAGTCGACGTACTCGATACCCTCTTTTTCAAGCGGGTTCGGCTTCTTCTTCGGCTTCCGCAGGGGAGCCGATTTCGGGTTGGCCATGTGTTGTCTTGCCTCTTACTCGAGATCGTTCCGGGCCGCCGCGGAGCGGCGGGCGCCGGTTAGAACGGCGGGTCCTCGTCGAAGCCTCCACCGCCGGCGGAAGCGCCAGCGGGGGCGGCCGAGGCCCAAGGGTCGTCAGGTGCAGAACCGGAGTTGCCGCCGCCCCCGAAGGAGCGACCGCCGCCGCCGGAACCGCCGCCGGACTTGTTCAGCTTCGCGGTGGAAAAACGCAGCGCGGGACCGACTTCCTCGACGTCCAGCTCGTACACAGTGCGCTTCTCGCCCTCGCGGGTCTCGTAGCTGCGCTGCTTGAGCCTGCCCTGCACGATCACGCGGGTACCGCGCGACAGGGACTCGGCGACGTTCTCGGCGTACTGGCGCCACACACTGCAGGTGAGGAACAGGGCCTCACCGTCTTTCCACGCGTTCGACTCGCGGTCGAACGTGCGCGGGGTCGATGCGATACGGAACTTCGCGACGGCGGCACCGGACGGCGTGTAACGCAGTTCGGGGTCGTCGACGAGGTTGCCGATAACCGTGATGACTGTCTCTCCTGCCATGACCTCTTCTCCCTAAGGTCTCGCAGTTGCAAGGTCGGGTTACCGAAGCTCCGGTCGCAGCACCTTGGTCCGCAGCACCGACTCGTTGAGCCGCAGCTGACGGTCCATCTCAGCGACGGGACCGGGCTCGGACTGCAGGTCGATGACGGCGTAGACGCCCTCGTTGCTCTTGTTGATCTCGTAGGCGAGACGGCGCCGGCCCCAGACGTCGATCTTGTCGACGGTCCCTCCGGCGTCCTTGACGCCCTTCAGGAACTTGTCCAGCGTCGGGCTGACCTGGGCCTCCTCGATGTTCGGTTCGAGGATCACCATGAGTTCATAGTGCCGCAAGATCGCTCCACCCCCTTTGGTCTCAACGGCTGCGGTCTCTCCGCAGCAGGAGGATTCACTTGCGCGTGCCGCGCCGTCCCGAGGTCGGGCCGGTGCGGACAACCGGGCAATCGTACCTGCTTGCAGGCGGTGCGCCAGCGTCGCGCCGCCTGGGTGTGACGCTACCGGCCGGGTACGACATTCGGAGCGCGACATCCGAGTCCGCGGTGTTCGAACGACAGGCGCGGACTGAGCTTCGCCTCACACACGATCCGCGCACCGTGCGCGCTAAGTTGGAACGCGTGACATCGGAGTTCCGCTACACCGACCTGCTTCCCGTCGGCCCCGACACCACCGAGTACCGCCTGCTCACCAAGGACGGGGTGAACACGGTCGAAGCCGCCGGGCGGCGGTTCCTCACCGTGGAGCCCGAGGCCCTGGCACAGCTGGCGACCGAGGCCGTCAAGGACATCTCCCACTACCTGCGCCCCGCGCACCTCTCCCAGCTCCGCTCGATCCTCGACGACCCCGAGGCCAGCGGCAACGACCGGTTCGTGGCGATGGACCTGCTCAAGAACGCGAACATCGCCTCCGGCGAGATCCTGCCGATGTGCCAGGACACGGGCACCGCGATCGTCATGGGCAAGCGCGGCCGGCATGTGCTGACCGACGGCCGCGACACCGAGCACCTCTCGCGCGGCGTCTGGCAGGCCTACCGCGACCTCAACCTGCGGTACAGCCAGATGGCGCCGCTGACGATGTGGGACGAGAAGAACACCGGCTCGAACCTGCCCGCGCAGATCGAGCTGTACGCCGAGGGCGACGACGCGTACAAGTTCCTGTTCATGGCCAAGGGCGGCGGCTCCGCGAACAAGTCCTTCCTCTACCAGGAGACGAAGGCCATCCTCAACCCCGACGCGATGCTGCGCTTCCTCGAGGAGAAGCTGCGCGGGCTCGGCACCTCCGCGTGCCCGCCGTACCACCTGGCGATCGTCATCGGCGGCACCAGCGCCGAGTACGCGCTCAAGACCGCGAAGTACGCCTCCGCGAAGTACCTCGACACGATGCCCGCCGAGGGCTCCCCGCTCGGGCACGGCTTCCGCGACGTCGAGCTCGAGCAGCAGGTCCTGGAGCTGACGCGCCAGTTCGGGATCGGCGCCCAGTTCGGCGGCAAGTACTTCTGCCACGACGTGCGGGTCATCCGCCTGCCGCGCCACGGCGCGTCCCTGCCCGTGGCGATCGCCGTGTCGTGCTCGGCGGACCGCCAGGCCACGGCCAAGATCACCGCCGAGGGCGTGTTCCTCGAGCAGCTCGAGACCGACCCGAGCCGGTACGTCCCGGACGTCGAGGAGGACGACCTCGACGAGGACGTGGTGCGCGTCGACCTCAACCGGCCGATGGCGGAGATCCGCGAGGAGCTCTCGAAGTACCCGGTGAAGACCCGCGTCTCCCTCACGGGCACGCTCGTGGTCGCCCGGGACATCGCGCACGCGAAGATCAAGGAGCGCCTGGACGCGGGCGAGCCGATGCCGCAGTACCTGCGCGACCACGCGGTCTACTACGCGGGCCCGGCCAAGACCCCCGAGGGGTACGCGTCGGGTTCGTTCGGCCCGACCACGGCCGGGCGCATGGACACCTACGTCGAGCAGTTCCAGGCGGCGGGCGGCTCGTTCGTCATGCTCGCCAAGGGCAACCGCTCCGATCAGGTGACGAACGCGTGCAAGGCGCACGGCGGCTTCTACCTCGGCTCGATCGGCGGCCCGGCCGCGAAGCTCGCCCAGGACAACATCAAGTCGATGGAGGTCCTGGAGTACCCGGAGCTGGGCATGGAGGCGGTCTGGAAGATCGAGGTCGAGGACTTCCCGGCGTTCATCGTGGTGGACGACAAGGGCAACGACTTCTACGCCGAGACCCGCAAGCCCGTGCTCACGGTGGGCCGCAAACCCGGACTGACGCTCGCTTAGCGACCGTCCGCGCCGCCCGGCGGCGGCGCGGACGGCGTAGACTCAAAGGTTCAGCGCGGCGGCTTCTCTGCCGCCGCCGGTCCCTTGAGGAGCAGTGAGGCCGATGGCCCCTCTACCCCCTGTGGACCCGCGGATCCTCAGAACGCACGCCGGCAACCTGGAGCTGCTCGGCTACCGCATCGAATCGGTGGGGTACTTGAGCGCCGAGGCGGCCCTGCGGACCGGCGTGTTCGGCGACCTGTGCGCCTCGATGGCCTCGCTCATCGAAGACCGGCACCGGGACCAGGATCAGTTGACCAGGCGCTTCCCCCGGAAATTCGATGTCGCGACGCGCAAGCTCCACCGCATGGCGGACGGCAAGCGGAACGGCAACCGGGACCGCCGCGCCGACTACTGGGCGCCCGCCGGCCGCGGCGAGCGCCGCAAGGACACTGAGGACCGCGCCCGGTCGCGACCCGGCCGGGCCGTCGACGGCGAGGCGCTGGTAGCGAAGTTCCGGGAGCGGACTTGGATCGACGACCGGCTCGCGCGCCGCGCCGCCGCCCCGAGTCCGGCCGCCCCCGTGCCGCACCGAAGCGACGCGAACCCGGCGGCGCCGCTGGCGGGCCCGCTCCGGTCCCTCATCGACCGCATGGAGGTCGACCGCGAGGCCGCTGCCGCCGCCGCACGGCGCTGGGCGCTCATCGCGGCCGAACTGCGGGAGATCGCCGCCGACCTCGATTGGAGCCTCGAAGCCGACCTCAAGGGGTGGAGCGGACCCGACCGAACCGCCTACCAGGAGCTGATGGCGCACAACGTCACCGGGATCGCGGCGGTCGCCGCGACCGCCGCGATGCTGGGCCACGCGGTCGAGGGCGTCGCGGGCGCGGTGCGATCGACGCGCGAAGCGGTCTCCGGTCTCGCCGACCGGCTGACGGCCGTCGGCCTCGAAGCCGTCCCGTGGACCGTGCAGCGGGTCCTCGGCCTGTACCGGGCCGCATTCGGGATCTGGGCGCTCGTCCTCGGGTACCTGCAGGCATTGGCGCGGAGCATGGCGCATCTGCGGGCCATGCTGGGCGTCCGGCAACCGGGAGCACGTGTCGCGTAGGGGCCGAGAGGTCCACGCCGCGCCGCCCTCCCCCGGGAGTCCGCGATGACCGGTCCGCGGTCCCGCGCCGAAACGCGTGGACCGACTCGACCGGCCTGCGAGGGACCTCGGCAATGGCGGCGATCGAGCAGGTCGGATATGCACTTGTTCGGTGGCGTGCGGCTAGGCGGCCCCTCGGCGGCGCTCGCGGGCGGGCCGGTCGGCGGGGCGGCGTTCGCGCCGGCCCCGGGCCAGTTCGGTCTCGAGGGCGTCGAGAGGGCCGGCGAAGCCGTCCGCGAACCGCTCGAGCCAGAGCCGGACGGCCGCGAGGCCGTCGTCGTCCACGCCGTACCAGCGTCGGGCGCCCTCGGCGCGCACGGTCACGAGCCCGGCCTCGCGCAGGACCTTGAGGTGCTGCGAGACCGCGGGCTGCGAGATGCCGAAGTGCTCGCCGAGGGCGGCGGCGACCGCGCCGGCCGGGCGTTCGCCTTCGGCGAGGAGTTCCATGATGCGGCGGCGCATCGGGTCGCCGAGGGCGTCGAAGGCGCCCTCGGCCGCGCCCGCGGTCACGGCTGTTCCGGCGGGACCGTGTAGAACGCGACGACCGCGTCCACGGCAGCCTTCGCCGCCTCCGGGTCGTCGCCGTCGGCGATCGCGGCCGCGCCCCACGCGTCGCCGAGGACGCGCGCGTAGGCGGCGCCTTCGGGGCCGGTCATCCACTGCTCCCACTCGTCGGGGTCGAGCGAGCCGGTGGTCTCGACGTAGTGGCCGAAGCTGTGCAGGAGCCCGTCCCATCCGATGCCGACCGCGCCGGGCCCGTACTGGGTCCACAGGTCCGGGTCGACGGGCGCCTCGTGGACGAGTTCGAGCACCGTCTGCCCGCCGTCTTCGCTGAGGCGCACCTCGAGCCAGGAGACGTTGCCGCCGAACTCCCAGGTCACGGCCAGCAGTTCGGGCTTGTCGCAGCGTTCGACCACGCCGCCGGCCTGGGCTTCGAACTGGTAGCGCCCGCCCACTTCGAGGTCGCCGCTGACCGGCTGGAACCAGCGCGGGATGCGGTCGCGGTTCGTGAGCGCGTCCCACACGTCGGCGCGCTCGGCGCGGTACGAGCGCCGCGCGGTGAGGACTTTGGTGGCGGCGCCGTCGCGTTCGCCGGTGCGGATCTCGCGCGCCACCATGCCGGCGGTCGCGATCGGGTCGTACGGGTCGGTCATGGCCCCTCCTGATATAAGTTGTAACTTATATTAGGAGGGTGCGGCCGCCACGTCCAGGAAACCCGGAATCAGTGCTCGACGTAGCTCAACAGGTCCTGCCGGGTGAGCACGCCGACCGGCTTGCCCTCCGCGAACACCATGAGCGCGTCCCGGTCGTGCAGGGCCGCGACGGCCCGCTCGACCTGCTCGCCCGAGCCGATCGTCGGCAGCGGCTCGCCGATGTGCCGCTCGAGCGGGTCGTGCAGCGTCGCCCGCCCCGAGAACAAGGCGTCCATCAGGTCCCGCTCGGCCACCGCCCCGGCCACCTCGCCGCTCGTCACCGGCGGCTCCGCCTTGAGCACCGGCATCTGGCTGACCCCGTACTGGCGCATGATGTCGATCGCCTCGCGTACCGTGTCCTGCGGGTGCACGTGGACGAGCTCGGGGATCTCCCCGCCCTTGCTCGCCAGCACCTCGCCCACGGTCGTCTCGCCCGAGCCGCCCATGAACCCGTACTCGGTCATCCACGCGTCGTTGAAGATCTTCGAGAGGTAGCCGCGCCCGCCGTCGGGCAGGATCACCACGACCACGTCGCCGGCGGCGGCCTCGCGGGCCACCTCGAGCGCCCCGACCACGGCCATCCCCGCCGAGCCGCCCACGAGCAGCCCCTCCTCGCGCGCGAGCCGCCGCGTCATCGCGAACGACTCCGCGTCGGTGACCTCCACGATCCGGTCGGCCAGCTCCCGGTCGTAGTTCTCCGGCCAGAAGTCCTCGCCCACGCCCTCGACGAGGTACGGCCGCCCGGTGCCGCCCGAGTACACCGACCCCTCCGGGTCGGCGCCGATGACCTGCACCTTCCCACCCGAGACCTCCTTGAGGTACTTGCCGATCCCGGTGATGGTGCCGCCGGTGCCGACGCCCGCGACGAGGTGCGTGATCTTCCCGTCCGTCTGCTTCCACAGCTCGGGCCCGGTCTGGTGGTAGTGCGAGGCCGGGTTCGCCGGGTTCGAGTACTGGTCGGGCTTCCACGCGCCCTCGATCTCGTGGATGAGCCGGTCCGACACCTTGTAGTAGGAGCGCGGATCCTCCGGGTCGACCGCGGTCGGGCACACGACGACCTCCGCGCCGTACGCCTTGAGGACGTTCCGCTTGTCCTCCGAGACCTTGTCCGGGCACACGAACACGCAGTGGTAGCCGCGCTGCTGCGCCACCATCGCCAGGCCCACGCCGGTGTTCCCGCTGGTCGGCTCCACGATCGTGCCGCCCGGCTCGAGCGCCCCCGAGGCCTCGGCCTCGTCGATCATGCGCTGGGCGATGCGGTCCTTGATGGACCCGCCGGGGTTGAGGTATTCGACCTTCGCGAGGACCGTGGCCTTGATGCCCTCGGTGACCGAGTTCAGCCGCACCAGCGGGGTGTTGCCGATGAGGTCGAGGACCGATTCGTAGTACTGCATGCTCACAGCCTAGGCCCGGTGCGTGTGCGACCGGGACAGCGCGGTGACCATGTCGCACAGCGTCGCCGCGCGCCCCGTCCCGCCTCGTGGATACGATCGGCGGTGGGACCGCCCCCGCCGCACCGCTCGGCGACAATCGGGGCGCACACCTCTTACGCAACGTAGGGAGACACAGGCATGAGCACCGCTGACATCGGCGTGGTCGGGCTGGCCGTCATGGGCTCCAACCTCGCCCGGAACTTCGCCCGGCACGGCTTCACCGTCGCCGTCTACAACCGCACGCACGCCAAGACCACCGAGCTGATCGAGGCCCACGGCGATGAAGGCGACTTCGTCCCCTCCGAAGCGCTCGAAGACTTCGTGGCCTCCCTCAAGCGCCCCCGCAAGGCCATGATCATGGTCCAGGCCGGGAACGCCACCGACGCCGTCATCGACCAGCTCGCCGCCCTCATGGAACCCGGCGACATGATCATCGACGGCGGCAACGCCCACTTCGAGAACACCCGCCGCCGCGAGGCCGCCCTCCGCGACAAGGGCCTCCACTTCGTCGGCACCGGCGTCTCCGGCGGCGAAGAGGGCGCGCTCCTCGGCCCGGCGATCATGCCGGGCGGCTCCGCCGAGTCCTACGAGTCCCTCGGCCCGATCCTCGAGGCCATCAGCGCCAAGGCCCCCGACGGCACCCCGTGCTGCACCCGCCTCGGCCCCGACGGCGCCGGGCACTTCGTCAAGATGGTGCACAACGGCATCGAGTACTCCGACATGCAGCTCATCGGCGAAGCCTACGACCTGCTGCGCCGCGGCGTCGGCATCGAGCCGGCCGACCTCGCCAAGATCTTCTCCGAGTGGAACGCCGGCGAACTCGACTCCTACCTGATCGAGGTCACCGCCGAGGTCCTCGGCCACACCGACGCCGCCACCGGCAAGCCCCTCGTCGACGTCATCGTCGACCAGGCCGGCCAGAAGGGCACGGGCCGCTGGACCGTGCAGAACGCCCTCGACCTGGGCGTCCCGGTCACGGGCATCGCCGAGGCCACCTTCGCGCGCGCCCTCTCCAGCGGCACGAAGCAGCGCGAAGGCGCCGTCGACCTCCTCACCGGCCCGACCGCGAAGGTGGACTTCCCCGCCGACTTCGTCGAGGACGTCCGCCAGGCCCTCTACGCCTCCAAGATCGTCGCGTACGCGCAGGGCTTCGACCAGATCGCGGCCGCGAGCGCCGAATACGACTGGGGCATCGACCTCGGCTCGTGCTCGGCCCTGTGGCGCGCGGGCTGCATCATCCGCGCCCGCTTCCTCGACCGCATCACCGAGGCGTGGCGCTCGAACCCGGAGCTGCCGACCCTGCTGGCCGCACCGGAGTTCACGAAGATCGTGACGGACGCGCAGGACGCGTGGCGCCGGGTCGTCTCGACCGCCGCGCTCGCGGGCATCCCCACCCCGGGCTTCTCCTCCGCGCTGGCGTACTACGACGGGCTGCGTTCGCGCCGCCTGCCGGCCGCCCTGATCCAGGGGCAGCGCGACTTCTTCGGCGCGCACACCTACAAGCGGGTCGACCGCGAGGGCACGTTCCACACCGACTGGTCGGGCGACCGCTCGGAGATCGAACTCTAAGCAATGCACGGCGCGGCCCCCGCTCGATCTCGAGCGGGGGCCGCGCCGTTCCGCTACTTGTCCCAGACGGGCCCGTAGGAGCCGCCGAGTTCGACCGGCTCGGCCGGGATGTCGCCGTCGCGCAGGCGCTTGACGAGCGCGACCAGGAGGTGGGGGTCGATCATGCCGTCGGTGGAGCCGCACGCGTCGATCGGCAGCCAGTCGAAGCCGAGGTCCAGTTCGTAGCCCGCGCCGGCGGTCATGCGCGGCGCGAACCGCTCGACGCGGTGGAAGAAGTACCAGTTCTGCTGGACGTACAGGCGCCCGCCGGGGAAGCACACGTAGACGCCGCGGGCGACGGGGCCGATCAGGGCCGCGGGGTCGATGCGCAGGCCGGTCTCCTCGTGGACCTCGCGGAGCGCCGCCGCGGCGGGGTCCTCGCCCTCTTCGACGCCGCCGCCGGGCGTGTACCAGCGGACGACGCCGTCACGGCAGCGGTCGCCGCCCATGTGGAGCACGGTGTCGTCGGGGGCGAGGAGGATGACGCGGGCGGAGGTGCGGTAGTCGCCTTCAGGAATCACGGCGTCAGCTCACGGAGGTGTCGACCGCGGGGTTCCCGGCCGGTTCGAGGCGCAGCACCTCGGCGGGTACGTCGCCGCCGATGAGCCGTTTGAGCAGGTCCACGAGGGGGTCGCCGGGGGTGTCGAAGCCGCCGTCGTCGCTGAGCTCGTCGACCTGGAACCACCGGAACTCGAGGTCCTGCTCGTAGGCGTCGCCGCCGGAGACGTGGGGCGTGAACCGCTGGACGCGCGTGAAGAACAGGTAGTTGTCCTGGGTGAAGACCACGCCGGACTTGGGGCGGCTGAAGGCGCGGCGCGCGACCGGCCCGACCAGGTCGCCGGCGGCGATGCGCAGGCCGGTCTCCTCGAACAGCTCGCGCAAGGCGGCGTCGGCGGGGGTCTCGCCGGGGTCGATGCCGCCGCCGGGGAGGAACCAGCGGGCGGGCCGCTCAGGGGTCGCGGACCGGCCGATGAACAGGACGGCGTCCTGTTCGTCGATCACGATGCACCGCGCGCCGTAGCGGTCGATCTGGGTGGGTTCGTTCGTCGCGCTCACCGGTCAAGTATGGGGGCACGCTCTGTAGCCGTCCACCCGCTATCGGCGTCCCATGTCCACGCGCCCCACGGGACCTGAACGGGCGCAACCGGAACCGCGCCGTCCAAGAGTCCCTTGAGCAGGGCCGCGACGCGGGCGGGGAAGATCAGGCCGTCCGCTTCGGCGACCTCGGCGGGTGTGAGCCACCGGGCGGCGGTGAACTCCTCCCGCTCGACCGCCTCGAGCCGGTCCCGCACCGGGTCGAAGTGCGCGACCCGCAGGAGGAAGAACGAGTCGCGGGAGTGAACGACCAGGTCGGGGCTGTCGGACCAGTCGCCCTCGGTCTCGGCCACGACCGGCCCGAGCGCGCCCGGGTCGATCCTGAGGCCCGTCTCCTCGAACACCTCGCGCGCCGCGCCCTCGGCGAGGGACTCGCCCGCGTCGAGCCCGCCGCCGGGCGTCACGTAGTACTCCACGCCCGGGCCCATGTAGTCGCGGCTGTAGAACAGCAGCAGCCGGTCCTCCTCGTCCACGAGGAGCACCCGCGCGCACCGCCGCCGCACCACTCTCGCTCCAGGACCATCCATGCCCCCGAGTATCCGGAACGCCGGACCGCCGCATCCACCCGTCGACGGGTGGACGCGACTCAGCCTCAGGCGACGGCGCGCGCGAGTGTTTCCCGGTCGGTGGCCGACAGCTGCTGCTGCAGCCGCCTGGCCCGCAGCGTCGCGTCGGTCACTTCGCAGATCCGGGCGATCTCCACATCGGCGGGCGACAGCGCGGCCAGTCCGTTCGCCACCAGCCACATCGACACCTCGGCCCACGAGTACAGGCTCACCCGGGGACGCGGCACCCGCGGCTCGGGGAACTCGCCCGGGCCGCGCCGACTGGTGACCCAGTGGTCGACGGCGCCGACGGTCCGGCCGGTGCGCTCGGCGATCTCCTTCAAGGAGACGTAGTCTTCGGTGACGCCGATGGGCTCCACCCCTGCCTTGCGACCCTGCCGGATCGCCGACACGACCGCCTGCAGCGCCGACTGCGCTTCGCGATTGAAGAGCGCTGATCCCTCCCCGCCGGTATCCGGATCAAGGGCGACCAGGGCGTCGTCCCAGCCGACCTCGTAAAGCGCGTCGATGATGTGCTCTCCGGGCGGCGCAGTGAAATGCAGCTCGAATGCGTAGACGGTCCTCGGCATGTATCAATAGAACTACATCCCGAAGCGGCAGCGCCGCAACGACACGCGGGGGATGCGGGCCTTCATTCGGAAGTCAGGTCGACCCAGGGAAGTCGGATCGGCGGTTCAGGCCGCTCGCCGTCGAGGAGCCGCTTGAGCAGGCCTGCCAGGCCTATCGGGAAGACAACCGCATCTGTCGCCTCCAGGTCCGCGAGCGACAGCCACGCGTGCCGGGCGATCTCGGCGCGCTCGCCCTCCTCGAGGCCACTGAAGTCGGGCTCAAAGTGATCGACGCGCAAGAAGTAGTAGTGCTCCTCCCCGTACCAGCGCACCTCCCCGTGCGCTCCCGGGCCTTCGCGGCGGCACACCACCGGGCCCAGCGATTCCGGCGCGGTCCGCAGGCCCGTCTCCTCGAAGACCTCCCGGGCCGCGGCCTCCGCGAGGGATTCGCCTTCCTCGGCGCGGCCGCCCACGGTGAAGTAGTAGTCGCCTCCCTGCACCGAGCTGTTGAAGAACAGCAGCACCTGGTCGTCCTCGTCTACAAGAAGGACGCGCGCCGACACCCGCCGCGCCTGAACTGGGGGATTCGCCATGCGCACCACTCTAAGACGGATGGCAAGCCGTTTCCGCCGACCGGACGGGAAGTGGCCCGCGGCGGGGTGTCGCCGCGGGCCGGGTTCCCCGGTTTCAGGGTTCAGGCGGCCACGGTCGCGGCCGGTTCAGCGGGCTTGCGGTCGGCGAGGAGCTGCTTGGCGAGCCGACCCGAGGCCTCCGCCAGGCCCATGATCATGAGGGCGTTGATCGCGTGGAAGCCGAAGATGATCTGCCCCGGCGTCGTCCCCGCGACGCTCACGAGCGCGATCAGCGACTGCAGCACGACCAGGCCGAAGACGCCCGCGGCCATGCCCACGAGCTTCCCGCCCGAGCGCGCCAGCGCCGCGAAGAGGATGCCGAGCAGGGCCACGACCGCGATGACGCGGCCGTTCATGATGTGCAGGGAGAACGCCTCGTCGGGGGAGCCGGAGCCGATCGCGCCGTACCCGGCGAGGAAGAACTGCAGGCCGATCAGGATGTGCAGGACGCCGATCCACACCCGGTAGAACTTAAGCATTGACGCTCCTCGTCTCGATCTCGTCCTGGAGGGCGTCGACGCCCGTCATGGTGCCGTAGGCGAGCAGGTGGACCACGCAGTGGTCCGAGTGCTTCTCGCCCCGCCACGTGTCCACATGCGCCTCGTTCACGGCGGCCGGCGCGAGCGCCGCCGCCACCGCGAGCCGCGCCCCGAGCGCCGGCCCGGGCTCGAGCCCGTCGCCGTCCACGAGCTCCGGCAGGCCGTCCCCGACCGCGCCTTCGCTCGCGCCGATCGTGCGGGCGACCGCTTCGGCCGCGTCACCCCCGAGCAGGCCCGGACCGGACGACGCGTACGCCCGCAGGTGCGCGTACGCGACCCCGACCGGTGAACCGGCCGCCCAGGCGGGCTCGCGCATCCGCAGGCCCCGCGCCCACCCGGGCCGCTCCTCGAGCAGCGCCAGGCTCGTGCCCGGCTCCAGATCCGCCGCGACGGCCGCGCGCAGCCCCCGCGACGCCACCGACCGGCCCAGGCGCGTCGCCGTCACCGGGTGCGGCGACTCGTTGTGCGCCAGCACCTGCACCAGCCGCGTGATGAACTCGAACACCAGCGCCGTCCCGATGAACCGCGGCGCGGCCTCGGCCGCGAACGGCCCCTCCGGGCCCGGCTCCAACGCCCACGCCGCGAGCGGCGCCCACTCCTGCGGCGGGTTCGACGCGCGCAGCCCCTCGGCCAGCGCCGACTCGCCCAGCGCATGCAGCAGCACCGTGTGCGCGTCCGTGCAGAACCGGCAGCCGTTGCGCACCGCGATCGAGGTCGCCACGACCTCCTTCGCCAGCCGCTCCTCGGGGCCGCCGACCATCAGCGACTCCCGCAGCAGCGACCACATGGACGCCAGCAGCTCCGGCGCGGGCGAAAGCATCTGGAACGGCGCGCCCACCGCGCCAAGCTCCCGCTTCGCCTGCTCGTACACCTCGGCCACCAGGCCGTCCGCCTGTCTGGCCTCGACCGGCGCCACATATCTGATCTCGGGCATGGGGTCCTCCTCGGTTCGCTTCGCGCCCACCGGGTTCCGGCGGCGCGCCATGCCTCCAGACTCCCCGCCGCAGCCCTGCCGCGCGTCGTCCCCGCGCCGACATTCAGGGCCGCGACGAGCGGCGCATCCGCGCCCCCGGCGTACACCCTGCGCCGTACAAGGCGGCTGCACTGCGGGCCGACGCCGAGGTGACGGCCCCGCCCTAGGATTGGGGCCATGTCAGTCCCCGCCGGAAACCGCCTCTCGGGAACGCGCCTCGACCTGGTCGTGGCCGCGGTCCTCCTCACCGACACGCTCACCTCGGGCGTCGCGAAAGCGGTCGGCGACGGCCTGGCCTGGTACGGCTGGCCGCTCCTCGCCGTCGGCCCCCTCGTGTTCCCGCTGTGGCGGCGCTACCCCCGCGCGGTCATGCTCGTCACCGTCGCCGCGCTCGTCGCCTCCGGACATCTCGGCGTCGGCCCCCTCGCCGCCGTCCCGGCGCTGGTCGCGATCGCCGTCGCCATGTACCGGGGCCACCGGCGGCTCACCGTCAGCCTCGTCCTGGTCGTCTCCGCGGTCACCATGCTCGGGAACTGGAGCTCCGCCGGGTTCCACTTCACCGGAGACGTCCTCGAGCAGTCCATGCTCGTCATCGGCTGGCTCCACGTCGCCCTCATCTCCGGCGAGTCCCGCCGCCAAAGGGACGCCTACATGGCCGAGGCCGAGCACACCCGCGAGGAGGCGGTCAAACGCAAGGCCGCCGACGAGCGCGTCCGCATCGCCCGCGAACTGCACGACTCCCTCACCCACTCCATCTCCGTCATCCGCGTCCAGGCCGGCGTCGCCCTCCACCTCGCCCGCAAACGCGGCGAGGAGCCGCCGCCCGCGCTCGTCGCCGTCGAGGAGGCCGCGAAGGACGCCACCCGCGAACTGCGCGAGACCCTCACCATGCTCCGCGACGACGAAGGCCACCGCCTCTCCCGCGTCAAGCCCCTCGCCGACCGCTACCGGGGGCTCGGCTTCGCCATCGACGTCGAATGCGAAGTCGACGAGACCGCCGTCCTCGACGAGGAGATCGACCACGCCGCCTACCGGATCGTCCAAGAGGCCCTGACGAACGCCGTCCGCCACTCCGCGGGCGACCGCGTCCGGGTGCGCGTGCGCCGCGGCGAGGACGCCCTCGTCGTCGAAGTCGCCGACAACGGCCGCGCCCGCACCGTCACGCCCGGCCGCGGCCTCACCGGCATGCGCGAACGCGTCGACGCCCTCGGCGGCACCCTCGACATCGGCCCCGGCGACCACGGCTTCACCATCACCGCGACGCTCCCGTTCCCCGAACCCGCCGTACCGAGCGGTACCGTCCCCGCCCAAGCCGCCCCCGCCCTCGACACCAGGAGCACGCGATGATCCGGGTCCTCCTCGCCGACGACCAGCCCCTCATGCGCGGCGGCTTCCGCGCCCTCATCGACGCCGAAGACGACATGACCGTCGTCGCCGAAGCCGCCGACGGCCCCACCGCGGCCCGCCTCGCCGGCGAATACCGGCCCGACGTCGCCCTCCTCGACGTCGAGATGCCCGGCGGCGACGGCATCAGCGCCGTCCGCGCCATCGCCGCCGACGAACGACTCGCCGACCTCCGCGTCGTCATGCTCACCAACTACTCATTCGACGCCTACGTCTTCGACGCCCTCCGCGCCGGCGCCGCCGGCTACCTCGTCAAGGACACCGAACCCGAAGAGCTCCTCCGCTGCGTCCGCGCCGCCGCCGCCGGCGAGACCCTCCTCTCCCCGCAGATCGCCGCGAAACTCGTCGCCGAATACGTCGCCCACCCGCCCTCGCGCCTCGCCGGCCAGGTCGAAGGCCTCACCTCCCGCGAGACCGAGATCGTCGCCCTCGTCGCCCGCGGCCTCACCAACGGCGAGATCGCCGAACGCCTCTTCATCAGCCCCGCCACCGCCAAGACCCACGTCCACCGCGCCATGATGAAACTCGCCGTCCGCGACCGCGCCGGCCTCGTCGTCTTCGCCTACGAATCGGGCCTCGTGCAGCCCAAAGGAACCGCGTAGCTACTCGGCGGCGCTCGGCTCCCCCGCCTCGCCCGCCGCGGTCCCCGCCGTGTCCGACTCCGGGTCCTCCACCGCGTTGAACTCCGCACCGAACAGCAAGGCCGCGTTCGTGATCCACAGCCACACCAGGAACACGATCACCCCGCCCAGCGCGCCGTACGTCTTGTCGTAGCTCCCGAAGTTCGCCGCGTACAGCCCGAACAGCGCCGACGCCGCGATCCACAGCACCACCGCGAGCGCCGCGCCCGGCGCGCGCTGGCGGAACCGGGAGCGTTTGGCGGGGGCGAGCCAGTACAGCAGGGCCACGATCACGATGACCAGGACGAGCACGAGGGGCCATTTCACCCAGCCCCACACGGTGACCGCGCCGCCGCCCGCGTTCACGGCCTCGCCGATCGCGCGGGCGACCGACCCGCCGGTGGCGGCGACGAGTCCGCACACTGCGGTCAGCGTGCCGACGACGATGGTGAGCACGATGCGGACGATGAGGACGGTCCACCATTTGCGGGTCTCGCCGGTCCCGTTGACCGCGTTGAGGGCCCGCGAGAACGCGGCGACGTAGTTCGAGGCGGCCCACAGGGCCGCGAGGAGGCCGAAGATCGCGAGGAGGCCCGCGGCGGAGGGGTTCATCTGGAGGCGCGCGACGGCGTCTTCGATGATGTCGAGGCTCGCGCCGGGGGCGAGGGAGGCGATGCCGTCGAGGAGCGCGGCGGTGGCGTCCTCGTCGAGCATGCCGATGACGCTGGCGCCCACGAGGATCGCGGGGAACAGGGACATGACGGAGTAGTAGGTGAGGGCCGCGGCCGTATCGCCGCGGCTGCCGCCTCCGTACCGTTTGGCGGCGTTCCAGAGTCGGGCGAACATGGTTTCACCGTGCCAGGCTCCGCGCCGGGGCGGGCCGGTTCGGGAGAAACCGGCACTAGGAGTCGAACCGGTCGGAGTCCCGGGAGGGGGCGCGGGTGGCGAGCGCCCACACCGCGAAGACGTCCATCGCGATCACCACAGAGGTCCACAATGGGTATTGCGGCGCGAGGAGGACCTGGTTGACCGCGCAGGCCCCGGCGATCACGAGCGCGGGTACCGGGTGCGTGCCCCAGTGCGCGAGGCGGCGCGCCATGCCGAGCTGGCCGAGCCCGATCACGAAGGCCGCGAAGCCGATCGCGAGGTTGACCCAGCCCCAGCCGGTGTTGTCGCCCCGGTACCAGTAGCCGCCGCCGGTGAAGACGAACGCGTCGCCGCCCGCGATCGCGAACCCGATGCCGATCTGCCACGCGCCCATGGCCAGGAGGAGGACGCCCGCGAGCGCGGACCCGCCCGCGCTGCGGCGTGGCAGCCAGTCCTCTCGAGTCATGCGGTCCCCCGGGGCGCCGGTCGGCGCCGGAAGCGCCGCTTGCGCACACAGCTTAGGCGACGGGGCGCGCCGGGCGCGGCTTCCACGCTCACGGCCCGGCTAGTCGGTTGTGCGGTCTTCCAAGCGGCGCAGCCAGTTCCCGAGGAGGGCGCTGCCGTCCTCGGTGAGGATCGACTCGGGGTGGAACTGCACGCCCTCGACGTCGAGGGCGCGGTGCCGCAGGCCCATGACGGTGCCGTCGTCGCTGGTCGCGGTCACTACGAGAGGGTCGCGGACGGTCGCGGGCTCGACGGCGAGGGAGTGGTAGCGGGTGGCGGTGAACGGGTTCGCGAGCCCGACGAAGACGCCTTCGCCGTCGTGGCGGATCGGCGAGGTCTCGCCGTGCCGCAGCTCGGCCGCGCGCGTCACCTCCGCGCCCCAGTGCTCGGCGATCACCTGGTGCCCCAGGCACACGCCGAGGACGGGCACCTCGCCGGCGAACCGGTCGAGCAGGTCGTGGCCGAGCCGGGCCTCGTCGGGCCGCCCGGGCCCGGGGGAGAGGAGCACGCCGACCGGGCGCAGCGCGACGGCTTCGTCGACATCGGTCCGGTCGGAGCGGCGCACCTCCACGCGGGCGCCGAGCGCCCGCAGGTAGGAGACGATGGTGTGGACGAACGAGTCGCGGAAGTCGACGACCAGCACGCTACCCATCGGTATGTTCCATCATCGCCCCCACCAGTGCGTTCGTAGTGTCTACTCCCCGTCCGGGGACTCCGCGGTCTGCCAGTCCTCGGGGTCGAAGCCGGTGCCCTGGCAGTTCACGCCGGGCACGCACGTCTCGTCCTCTTCGGGAGCGCCGCTCTCGCCGCCGCCCTCTTCGTTGACGACGCCCGAGTCCACGTTGCTCCACGGCATCATCGGCCGCACCGCCGGGAACACCACGTACCACAGCAGCGCGACGACGCCGACGCTCAAGGCGACCGAGCCGATCAGTTTACCCGCCAGGCCCCCGGGGAGCTTGCGCCAGATCCACGAGTACACGTCTAGGCCTCCGCGTCGATCGCCGCGTCGGGCAGGTCGCCCGCGGGGTCGCGCTTGATCGTGTCCACCAGCTGGCTGTAGACGACGTAGCGCTCGTAATTGTCCCACCTGGGGTGGCAGGTGAACAGGGTCAGCCAGTAGTCCCCGTCGCCGGGCTCGACGCCGGGCTCGCGGGGGACGGGGGCGGTGATGTCGATCTGGGTCTCGTTGACGACCTCGTGCTCCTGCACCTCGTAGATGTAGAAGTTCTCCTTGGTCTCGATGACGACCTTGTCGCCGGGCTCGAGGGAGCGGATCTCGGAGAAGATGGCGGGCACGTTGTGGCCGGCGAGGGTGAAGTTGCCCTGCTCGCCGGGGTAGGCGCCGTCGAGGAAGCGGCCGGGCGCGTACTCGATGTCGGCCGGCTCGGTGCCCTCGACGAGGGTCCACGACTCGGCCCGGATGTCGGGCGCCCACATGCGCGCGAACGCGTCGCCGAGTTCGGGGACGGGGGCGCCGTCGACGCCCTCCTCCTCCACCGTGCCGTCCCAGATCGTGTCGAGGTCGCCCGAGAGGGTCTCCTGCTCGTTGTTGATCTGCTCGGAGACGCCGAAGACCTCGTACCCGGCGTAGAGGAGGACGATCGCGCCGAGGGTGATGAGGGTTTCGCCGAGGCCCCGCACGGTGGTGCGCAGGCCGCCGTCGTTGCGGTGGCGCTTGACCGACCGCTTCTTGCGGGCCTCCGAGTCGGCGCCGGGCGGCGCGGGCGTCTCGGCGGCGGGGATGACCGGGAGGATCGCGGTCCCGTCCGGTTCGGGCACGAGGGACTTCTTGGCGAGCCCGGGCGGGCGGAGCGCGGTGGTCCGGTCGGGGTCGGCGGCGGCCGGGGCGGGGGCTGGGTTCGGCACGGGGACGCTGGCGCGGCCCGGGGCGGGCGAGGGGCGCCCCACCGGGCCCGGCGAGGGCCGCCGGGGCGGCGGAGGCTCGTTCGCGAAGGGGGACCAGTCCTGATCGCTCACCTGGAACTTCGCCTCCATAGTGCCGGTGTTCTCTTCGTAGGGGGATCTCGTAACCATAACGCGCGAGGCAATCCTAGGGTTGTTCCGCGAACCCGAATATCAACCGAACGGGCAGGGGTGCGCGGGCCCGGTGGGATCGCTCCGGGGGCGGGCGCGACCGCGTCCACCAGGGACGCTTCGGCAGCTCACCTTCGCGGGTGTGAGCTACGCGATGCCGCGCGGACGGCGCGTCACCGGCGGACGGTACCCTGGACGCCGGACATGTCCCTCAGTTGGAGAGTCGTCGATGCCGAAGTCACGTGTGCGCAAGAAGAAGGTCTACTCGAGCTCCGCCGCGAGTACGAGTTCGACCTCGGGCGAGAGCTACGAGCCGAGCCCGATGTGGGTGCCGATCACCGCCGTCGCCCTCATCGTGATCGGCATCGGCTGGCTGACCCTGTTCTACCTCTCGGGCATGGAGTTCCCCGTCGCCGCCTGGGGTTACTGGAACCTCGCGGTCGGCTTCTCCTGCATGGTCGCGGCCCTCCTCGTCCTCTCGAAGTGGCGCTGACCCCGGCGCACGCGAAGACCCCTCGCGACTTGTTCTAAACGAAAGTGTCGGACCCCTGGCGTACTGTTGTGCCAGGGGTCCCTTAAGGGTGGATATATCAGGATATTTCCTGATCCGTCCGAATTCGAGGCCTCACAGGAGCTCGAAGACCGTCGCGTTGGCCATGCCGCCGCCCTCGCACATCACCTGCAGCCCGCGCTGGGAACCGGTGTCGCGCATGTAATGCAGCATCGTCGCGGCCAGCCGCGCCCCCGAGGCCCCCAGCGGGTGCCCGAGTGCGATCGCGCCGCCGCGCGGGTTCAGCCGCTCCTCGTCCGCGCCGGTCTCGGCCAGCCACGCGAGCGGGATCGCGGCGAACGCCTCGTTCACCTCGAACACGTCGATCTCGTCCAGGTCCAGCCCCGCCCGCGCGAGGATCCGCGCCGTCGCCGGGATCGGCCCGTCCAGCATGAGCACCGGATCCGAGCCGACCGCGCACGCCGCCGCGATGCGCGCCAGCGGCCGCACCCCGAGCCGCCGCGCGTGCTCGTCCGTCGTGACGACCAGCGCCGCCGCCCCGTCCGAGATCTGCGACGACGACCCCGCCGTCACCGAGCCCTCCGCCGTGAACGCCGGCTTCAGCCCGGCCAGCTTCGCCATGCTCGTGTCCCGCCGGATGCCCTCGTCCGCCGAGACGCCCGCGATGGGCGCGATCTCGGCGGCGAACGCGCCGCCGTCGCTCGCGGCCGCGGCCTTCTCGTGGCTGGCGAGCGCGAACGCGTCCATCGCCTCCCGCGAGACCCCGTACCGTTCGGCCACCAGCTCGGCGGCCAGGCCCTGGTTGAACAGCACCGGCGCCGTCGCGTCCACATGCGCCGCATAGCGTTCGCGCACGACCGGCCCGTACGGCTCGCCCGCGTCGGCGCCCACGCTCGAGCCCATCGGGACGCGGCTCATCGACTCGACCCCGCCCGCCACGACCACGTCGGCGTGCCCGGCCAGCACCGCGGCCGCCGCGAACGACACCGCCTGCTGGCTCGAACCGCACTGGCGGTCCACTGTGGTTCCGGGGATGCGGTCGGGCCAGCCCGCCGCGAGCACGGCGTTGCGGGCGACGTTCCAGGACTGCTCGCCGACCTGCGAGACGCAGCCGAGCACCACGTCGTCGACGGCGTCCGGCCCGAGGCCGGAGCGTTCGAGCGCCGCGTTCATCGCGTGCGCGGCGAGGTCCACGGCGTGGACGCCCGCGAGCACGCCGCCGCGCCGGCCCAGCGGCGTGCGGGCGGCGGCGAGGATGACGGCCTCAGTCATTGCGGTACACCGGCGCGATCACGGCCCGCGCGATCGCGTTGAACGTGAGATGGAAGGCCCCGACCGCCATGGAGGCGCTCGCGTCGACCACGACGGGCGCGCGCAGGGCGTGCACCGCGAACAGGTAGCGGTGCTCGGGGTCCCCCGGCGGCGGCGCGGCGCCCGCGTACCCGATGGTCCCGGAGTCGTTGCGCAGCTGCACCGTCCCGGCGGGCGGCGCGGCCGCGGCACCGGTGGGCAGCTCGGTCACGGACGCGTCGAGGCCGAGGAGCATCCAGTGCCACCAGCCCGAGCCGGTCGGCGCGTCGGGGTCGAAGCAGGTCACGGCGAACCCGGCAGTTGCTTCGGGGAAGCCCGACCAGGCCAGGTGCGGGGAGACGTCCTGGCCCGCGACCTGCGCGTCGTCGAGCGTCGACTTGTCGGCGATGTCGTCCGAGACGACCGAGAACGACGGGAGCGGGGGCAGGAAATCGTAGGGCCATGGGGCCCTGGTGCGGTCGAGCGACGTCATCGTTCTCCTCAACTTCTCGGCCCGCATCGCCGGCCGCCGCCCGGTTCGGACGGAACGGCAGTCTTCGCTTGCGGGGCCGCGTATGCAACGGAACCGTCAAGTGCCTCGCGGGGTGCCGGAACCCCGCAACTGCACCGTATCGCGGTCCGGCCGCCCGCGCGACCGGGCCGCGCGGCCCGGCTGCGAACCGGCACCCGCGATCCGACCGCAGCGCGAGGCCGCCCGGCTGGCCGACACACGCCGCTTCGCTCCCCCTCGGCGCCCCTGCGACCCCTCGCATCCGTCCGCCGGGACCGCAGCGTCCGCATCGTGGACACCGGTTCGGCGGGCGCTGCCGCCGCGTGCGCCGGTGTGCCCGAACCTGTCCCGCGGTGCCGCCCGGTGAGCGCGCCGTGGCCCGCCCATATGCCGCTCGACGTCCGCCCTGCGGGCCATTTACGCTGGTGTCATGCCGAACACCGACGTCATCTCTTTCTCCCGGGGCGCCCCGTCGCTCGACATCGTCGACACCGAGGGGCTCAAGGCCGCCGCCGTGGCCGCGCTCGAAGCCGATCCGGCCGGGGTCACCGGCTACGGCACCTCAGTGGGGTACGGCCCGCTGCGCGAGTGGATCGCCGCCAAGCACGGCGTCAAGGCCGAGAACGTGCTGGTCACGAACGGTTCCATGCAGGCCGACGCGTTCCTGTTCGACGAGCTCGTCAAGCCCGACTCGCCGGTGATCGTCGAGCGCCCGACCTACGACCGCACTCTCCTGGGTCTGCGCAACCGCCGCGGCGAACTGCACCCGGTGCGCCTCCAGGCCGACGGCCTCGACGTCGACGAGCTCGAGGGGATCCTCAAGGGCGGCGTCCGCCCGACCCTCGCGCACATCATCCCGAACTTCCAGAACCCGGCGGGCGTGACGCTCTCCGGCGAGAAGCGCACGCGGCTGCTGCAGCTCGCGAACGAGTACGAGTTCACGATCTTCGAGGACGACCCGTACTACGACATCCGCTTCCGCGGCGAGCAGTTCCCGACCATGCTCGAGCAGACTGATCTTTCGAACGGCGCGACCGGCCGCGTCGTGTACGCGTGCTCGTTCTCCAAGACCGTCTGCCCGGGTCTGCGCACCGGCTACCTGGTCGGCCCGGCCGACATCATCGCGAAGATCGCGGCCGCCGCCACCAACACCTACATCGCGCCGAACATGTTCGCGCAGGCCACGATCTACCAGTTCGCGGCCTCGGGGGCGCTCGACCGCTCCATCGCGACGGTGAAGGCCGCCCTCGAGGAGCGCGTCGACCAGCTCTCCGCCTCGCTGCGGGCGCACCTGCCGAACGCCGAGTTCATCGTCCCCGACGGCGGCTACTTCCTGTGGGTCGACCTCGGCGAGGGCGTCGACTGCGCGAAGGTCGCGGCCGCCGCGAACGACGAGGGCGTCCAGGTCGTCAAGGGCACCGATTTCGTGCTCGAAGGCGGCGAGAGCTGCCTGCGCCTGGCGTACTCGGCGGTCAAGGCCGACCGGATCGACGAAGGCGTGCGCCGCCTCGCGAGGGCCGTCGAGGCCTCGAAGGGCCGCTAGCCCCACCCTCCGTGGTCGACTCGGAACGTTACGTCGACAATGGATGGCGGTTATGCGCCATGGCGTATAACCGCCACCGCGGTGCCCTTCCCAGAACGGAAACGGGGAGCGAAGATCGGTGCGTGACCGCGGTTCGCCGCGGTGCGGACGTTATCCCGCCCCCATTGACGCCGGATCGGTGGACTCGCCCACTCCCCCCGAGGCGAGGCACCGGTCCGGCGTTGTCTTCACACGCTCGCGGGGACCCGCGTCGCCGCGGATCCCCGATGCTCGTGCCCCCGCGGCTGTGCCCTTTCAAGACATGCCCCGCGTCGCACTCAGGCTCCGGCCGGTGCCGTCGCCGGCCGGACACCCCCGATATCCATTTCTCCGCGGCGCAGCCGTTGCGGCCTCGCCCCGATGCCGCGCCTCTTGAGCGCGGCCGTCAGCGGGTGACGCTGTCGACGAGCTCTTCGGTGAGAGCCCGGTCGTTGTTGTTGCGGAGCTCCGTGTCGTCCAGGAGCTCGTCCGCGAGCAGCGCCTCCCCGATCGTCTCGGTCCGCTGCCGGTACCACAGGTACGCGGCGGCGCCCCCGAGCGCGAGTCCCGCGCCGATCGCCCCTACGACCCACGGCCACTTCCGGGCCGGCGGCTTGCGGAGCCCGACCTTCGTCAGGACGACGTTGACCTTCGGAGCGGCCGCCTCCTTCGTCCCCTTGGCCGCAACGATGCTCGCCTTCTTCAGCGAGGTCACACCCTGCGTGAAATGGTCCACGGCCTCCTTGCGGGGAGTCGTGGCGTGTCGGCTGAAGCCCATAGTGAATGCCTCCTCTAGGTGCCTGTTGGTCTCATCGTGCCCCGGCGTGTGACACCCGTCGAGGGAAACGGGGGAGAAAGTTGGACGAACCTCGGCGGTCTGGCACCATAGACGCCATGACGAAGGCGACGCTGAAGACCAACAACGGCGACATCACGATCGAACTGCTCGACAACCACGCGCCCAAGACCGTGGCGAACTTCGTGGGTCTGGCCGAGGGCACCAAGGAGTACAAGGACCCGAGCACCGGGCAGCCCGGCTCCGGCCCGTACTACGACGGTGTCATCTTCCACCGCATCATCGACGGGTTCATGATCCAGGGCGGCGACCCGACCGGCACCGGCCGCGGCGGACCCGGCTACCAGTTCGCCGACGAGTTCCACCCCGACCTGCACTTCGGCGAGCCCTACCTGCTCGCCATGGCGAACGCGGGACCGGGCACCAACGGCTCGCAGTTCTTCATCACGCTGGGCCCGACCCCGCACCTGAACTTCCGCCACACCATCTTCGGCAAGGTCGTCGACGAGGCCTCCAAGGCCGTCGTGGACCGCATCGGCAAGGTCGCGACCGGCCCGATGGACCGCCCGGTCGAGGACGTGGTCATCAACTCCGTCGTCATCGAGAAGTAACGACTGCTCGATGAGCGACGAGCAGTCGGCCCCCACCTGCTATCGCCACCGGAACCGCCAGACGTACCTGCGCTGCGTCCGCTGCGACAAGCCGATCTGCGCCGACTGCCGCATCGACGCTCCCGTCGGGTTCCAATGCCCTGACTGCGTGGCCGCCGGCCGCCGGACGATGCGCAAGACGCGCTCCTCGTTCGGCGGCGGCGCCCGCGCGGGCGCCGCGGGCACCGTGACCAAGGTCCTCATCGGACTCAACGTCGCGGTGTTCCTGCTCGCGGTCATCTCGGCCGGCAGCCTCACGGCGGCTACGACCTCCGGCTCGACCCCCCTGCACTGGCTCGGCGCCCAGATCGGCTACCTGCCCGGCTACCAGAGCGGTGCGCTGCTGCCGGGGAACATCGGGTTCGTCACCGACACCGCCGCCACGGTCGACATCTTCGGCCGCGCCGTGTCGATGCCGTTCGTCGCCGACGGCGGCTACTACCGCATGGTCACCGCCATGTTCATGCACTTCGGCGTCTTCCACCTGCTGTTCAACATGGTGGTGCTGTGGATGCTCGGGCGGGTCCTCGAACGCGACCTCGGACCCGCGCGGTTCCTCACGGCCTACATGCTCTCGGGCCTGGCCGGCTCGGTCGCGGTCTACATGTTCGCGTTCGACACCTCGACCGCCGGCGCCTCCGGCGCCGTGTACGGGCTCTTCGGTCTGCTGATCATGGTCAACCGCAAGCTCCGCCGCGACAACCAAGGCATCTACGTGCTCCTGGGCCTCAACCTGGTCCTGACGCTCGTCATGGGCTTCAGCTTCGCGGGCCACGTCGGCGGCCTGGTCGGCGGCTTCATCTGCGGCGCGATCCTGACCTTCACACCGCGCGAGCGGCGCTACCTGCACTGGGTCGGTTTCGCGGTACTCCTGGCGGCACTGGCCGCGGCTACGTTCTTCCAGACCGGCGTGCTGGACAACCAATACGACATCGTCTGACCCTGAGCCCTGAGCCCTGAGCCCTGAGCCCTGAGCCCTGAGCCCTGAGCCCTGAGCCCTGAGCCCTGAGCCCTGACGCCTGACCCTCTGAGCCCTGACGCTTGACCCCTGACGCCTGACCCTCTGAGTCCCTTAGCTCCACGGGCCGCCGCTTCGCGGAGGTCCGGCTCTCATGCCGTTTGAACCCTGAACCCTGAACCCTGAACCCGGGGCCAGGGGGCTACGGGCCGCAGCTTCGCGGCCGTCCGCTGACCCGGCTTTCCGGCTTTCCGTCCCCTGGGGCCCCTCCCCCCGCCCCCCGCCCCTCCCCGCCCTGTTGTTGATGGTGTGCTCGGTGGTTTGGGCCGTCGCTGGTGGGCGACTGGCCGGCGGTCGTCTTCGACCGCCCGGGTGGCTCCCTGGCCGACCGACTGCGTCATGGGCGCGTTCGGGCCGGGGCGGGTGCCGCCGGTGGTGGTGGGTGGTGTCGGGTGCTCGGCCCGTGTGCTGTCGGCGTTATTTGAGGTCGGCGGCCCAGGTTCGGGCCTGGTCGAGGTCTTCCGGTGTGTCGCAGTCGAACCATGGGGGCGGACTCGCGTGCTCCCAGGTGATGGTCTTGACTTCGATGCCGTCGAACAAGAGCCTCGCCGGGGAACCCGGCTCGACCTTGGCCGCGTTGGCGCGGACCAGGTCGGTGGGCCACATGCCGCAGAGCCATTGCCGCCGCCCCGCGTTGTCGCAGTACAGCGCCCCGCTCTCCGGGCCGGTCCCGCTCGCGTGCTGGAGCAGCATGCCCAGCGCGTCAGCGCTCAGGAAAGGCAGGTCGCCGCCGAGGATCGCCACCCGGTCGCAGTCGTCCGGCACTGCTGCCAGACCGGCCTGCACCGCCCGGGCCGGGCCCGTGCCCGGCGGATCCTCCAGGACCTGGAGCACCCCCTGCGGGAGGGGAGCCGCATCGGAGGGCCGCGTGCCCACCACGATGCGGGACACCGCGCCTTCGGCGGCCGCGAGCATCCGTTCCAGGATCGTCGAGCCGCCGACGACCAGTTCGCTCTTAGCGCACCCGGCGAACCGCCGGGCCTTGCCGCCGATGAGGATGATCGCGGCGAAGCCGCCCTGGTGCTCAACCATGCCCTCAGCGTAGCGATCACTCCGCGCCCGCGGGGTGCCGCGGCGCGGTCGCCCCGGCCGGGTTTCCTCCGGATGCCGTTTGACATCGCGTTCTCCTTTCTCGCTGCTGGTTTCGTTCTCCCTCTTGGGGTTTTCGGGGAATCAGTCGCTGACCTCGGCTTCCTCTCGGTCGCCGCAGCCGACGCGCGACAGTGCGCCCGGTGGAATGCCGGCTTGCAGCGCGGCCATGAGCATCTGCGCGAGCCGATAGTGCGGACTCGCCTTCAACGCGAGTTCGAACGCCTCCAAGGCGAGCACACCGTTCCCGAAGCGGTAGGCGGCGAAGCCCGCCACCGTCGCGGCCGGGGCGAGGAGGTCGTCCTCCAGGTGCCTGGCGACCCAGATCCACAGGTCGATTCGGTTGGCCTCGTAGTGGCCCGAGTTGATGCGCCGCAGCGCGTAGTCGCGGATGTCCAGGTCGCCGAGGGCCAGGCCCACGTCGGCGATGGCTTCCGGGCCGGGGAGGGTCTTCTGGTCCATCCAGTGGTCGATCGCCTGGAGGTCGAGGTCGCGCTGTGCGCCCCAGTCGATTTCGGCGTCCGAGGTGAGCGCCGCCAGGACCGCCCGGGACACCGCCGCGCGCCGGCCCGGCGGGGCCGGGGCGAGTTGGGCCGCGATCGCGCTCCGGTCGGCTTCGGCGTAGCCGCCCGCGACCGCCACCTCGCAAGAGGCCGGGGAGGTCTCGGGGATCGGCAGGCCCTCGGCCGGGCAGCAGGGCTTGCGGCAGGTGAGACTGAACCAGCGGCCCTCCGAGACGCGCAGCAGGTCGAGCGGTTCGATCCCGGCGGCGTGGTACCTGAGCGACAGCCGCTCGGCGACCGCCTGCGCGAGTTCCGCCTCGCCGTAGACGACGACCACGCAGCCGTCGCATTCGTTGAGGCTCAACTGCTGTGTGAGGTCCACCAGGTGCTCGAGGTGGTCGGCCGAGCCGGGCAGGTCGACCCGGAAGGTGCATTGCAGCTCGCCGTCGATCAGACCCACCACGACGAGGCTGTGGTCGGGGTGGAATCCCAGGAGCAGCGGGATCGTGGTCAGTAGATCTGTGGGGCCGTTGAGCCGGATTCTCGCTTGTGTCGTGTGCATGTATCAACTGTCCGTGACATGCCCACTGCTGGCAAGAATTGATTTTTGCCCTGTGGATAACCGAATCAGACGAAAGTCTCCCTGTGGATTGTTTGAGGCCCGTTGTCCGGCGTGGTATATGGAGAGAGCCCGGGCCGGCGCTGCCGCTGGCCCGGGCTCTCAATCTCGGGATGCTTCAGGCTTCCAGGCGTTTCAGTCCCGCCTCCTCCGCGATGGCGAACACGGCCACCAGCGCCGCCCCGCCGAGCATCAAGGCGTAGCCCGCCAAGGTCAGCTCGACCAGGCCGGTGAACGGCAGCGCCGCCATGGCCGCCGCGGCCAGGACGTTGTTCGCCACGACCCCGATCACCTGGCCGCGCACCAGGTCCGGGTACCCGGCGATCAGGCCCAGCGCCACCGCGCAGCCCAGCAGGTAGACGCCGAAAGGAACGGCCCAGGCCGGTTCCAGTCCGAGGAACCGTTCGGCGAGCGGCGCGCCCGCTGCCAGGAGGAGGCCGAAGCCGGCGCAGGCGAAGGCGTCCAGGCGGAGGATGCCGCGGAGCCGAGTCTGGGCGCTTGCGGTGGCGGTCGTGGCGGTCATGGGGGGTTCCTCCCGATCGTTCGTGCGGGGCTCGGCCGCCCCGCTTGCCGCCAATCCTGGACCGGGCGGGTCGGGTCGGCAATGACCTCCGAGGTCATGGCTTCCGGCCGTGCTCGTGGTTATCGTTGCGCCCGTGACCACCTCTTCCACCGCGGAACTCACCGCTTTCGGCGCGCTGCTGCGGCAGTGGCGCGGGCGCCGCCGCGTCAGCCAGTTCGACTTGTCCGTCCATACGGGAGTGTCGGCGCGGCACCTCTCGCGCATCGAGACCGGCCGGGCCGAGCCCAGTCGCCAGATGGTGCTGCGCCTGGCCGAGGCGCTGGACGTGCCGATGCGGGACCACAACGCGCTGCTGGTCGCCGCCGGGTACGCGCCGGCCTGGGCCGAGACCGACTACTGGGACGAGCGGCTGGCCGCGGCCCGGCAGGCGGTCGGGATGATCCTCGAGCACCACGATCCGCTCCCGGCGGTCGTCGTCGACCGGTACGGGAACCTCCTCGACTTCAACGGGGGCGCGGGCGTCCTGATGGAGGAGGTCGACCCCGACCTCCTGCGCGGCCGCGTGAACCTGGCCCGGGTGGCGCTCCATCCGCGCGGGCTCGCGCCGCGGCTGCGGAACTTCGCCGAGGTCCGGCAGTACTTCCTCGACCGACTGCGCGCGCAGGAGGCGATCGACGGCGACCCGGCGATCGCCGACCTCATCGAGGAGGTCCGCCACCGCGAGCCGGTCGCCGAGGACGACGACGGGTGGGACGGGGCGGCCCCGAGCCCGTTCGCGCTGCCGCTGCGCGTGAGGTCGGCGAGGGGCGAGCTGTCGATGTTCACGACGATCGCGACCTTCGGCGCGCCCCGCGACATCACCGTCTCCGAACTCGCCGTGGAGCTGTTCTTCCCCCTTGACGAAGCCACCGCGGAGGCCTTCAAGACGGCCGCCCGAGAGGGGTGAGGCGGAGGGCATGGCGGGTGCGGAGTCGGCGCGGCCGCGCGGCGCGGGGCGATAGGGTGGAGGGTCTGAACCGGGTCGCCCGCGGGGGCGCGAGCCGAAGTTCGTCGAGGCTGAAACCACAGGTCAGAGCGGGAGCGAAGCGTGTCGAACCAGTACGTCCACCTGCATGTGCACACCGAGTACTCGATGCTCGACGGGGCTGCGAAACTCAAACCCCTGTTCGCAGAGGCGGAGCGGCTGGGACAGCCCGCGATCGCGATGACCGACCACGGGAACATGTACGGCGGGTACGCCTTCTATCAGCAGGCGAAGAAGACCGGCGTGAAGCCGATCCTCGGCATCGAGGCGTACCTCGCCCCGCACGACCGCTTCCACAAGAAGCCCGTCTGGTGGGGCGAGCCCTCCCAGCGCGGCGACGACCTCTCCGGCGCCGGCTCGTACACGCACATGACGATGGTCGCCAAGAACTCCGCGGGCGTGCGCAACCTCTTCCGCATGTCCAGCCTCGCGTCCTTCGAGGGCTACTACTACAAGCCGCGCATGGACCGCGAGATGATCGCGCAGCACAGCGAGGGCATCGTCGCCACGACCGGCTGCCCCTCCGGCGAGGTGCAGACCCGCATGCGCCTGGGCCAGATGGACGAGGCCTACCAGGCCGCCTCCGACTACCGCGACATCTTCGGGGCCGAGAACTACTTCCTCGAGATCATGGACCACGGCAACGACATCGAGCAGCGCGTCAAGAACGAGCTGTACGAGCTGGGCAAGAAGATGGGCATCCCGCCCCTGGTCACGAACGACTCCCACTTCGTGACCGAGGCCCAGAAGGACACGCACGCCGCGCTCCTGTGCGTCCAGTCGGGCACCACACTGGACGACCCGAAGCGGTTCAAGTTCGACGGCCAGGGCTACTTCCTGCGCTCGGCCGAGCAGATGTACGGGGTCCGCCCGGACGAGATGTGGCAGGAGGGCTGCGCGAACACGCTGCTCGTCGCCGAGATGGTCGAGTCGTACGACGAGATCTTCGCCGTCCAGGACCGCATGCCCGTCATCGACGTCCCGGAGGGCCACGACCAGGGCTCCTGGCTGCGCCACCTCGTGCTCGACGGCCTCAAGGACCGCTTCCCGGGCCAGGAGGTCCCCGCCGACTACCTCGCGCGCGCCGACCTCGAGCTCAACGTCATCATCAACGCCGGGTACCCCTCGTACTTCCTCGTCGTCGCCGACCTCATCTCCCACGCCCGCTCGATCGGCATCTACGTCGGCCCCGGCCGCGGCTCGGCTGCCGGCTCGCTCGTCGCGTACGCCATGAAGATCACGAACATCGACCCGATCGAGCACGGCCTCCTGTTCGAGCGGTTCCTCAACCCCGAGCGCGTCTCGATGCCCGACATCGACATCGACTTCGACGACCGCCGCCGCGGCGAGATGATCACCTACGCGACCGAGAAGTACGGCAAGGAGTTCGTCGCCCAGGTCATCACCTTCGGCACGATCAAGACCAAGGCCGCGATCAAGGACGCCGCCCGCGTCCACCACGGCCAGCCCGGCTTCTCCATCGCCGAGCGCATCACCAAGGCCCTCCCGCCGCCCGTCGCCGCCACCGACATCCCGCTCTCGGGCATCCTCGACCCCGACCACCCGCGGTACAAGGAGGCCGGCGAGGTCCGGGCGCTCATCGAGAACGACAACGAGGTCCGCCAGATCTTCGACACCGCGCTCGGCCTCGAGGGCCTGATCCGCAACGCCGGCGTGCACGCCTGCGCGGTCATCCTCTCCTCGCAGCCGCTCATCGACTGCATCCCCATGTGGGCGCGGCCGGACGGATCGATCATCACCGGCTGGGACTACCCGTCCTGCGAAGACATCGGCCTGCTGAAGATGGACTTCCTGGGCCTGCGGAACCTCACCGTCATCGGCGACGCCATCGAGGCGATCAAGCTCAACCGGGGCGTCGAGATCGACCTCGACACCCTCCCCACCGACGATCCGAAGGCGTACGAGCTGCTCGCGCGCGGCGACAGCCTCGGCGTGTTCCAGCTCGACGGCGGCGCCATGCGCGAGCTCCTCAAGCGCATGCAGCCCACCGAGTTCAACGACATCATCGCCGTGAACGCCCTCTACCGGCCCGGCCCGATGGCCGCGAACTCGCACAACAACTACGCCGACCGCAAGAACAAGCGCCAAGAGGTCATCCCGCTCCACCCCGAGCTCGGCGAGGCCCTCGAGGACATCCTCTCGGAGACGTACGGCCTCATCGTCTACCAGGAGCAGATCATGCGCATCGCCCAGAAGCTCGCGGGCTTCACCATGGGCCAGGCCGACATGCTCCGCAAGGCCATGGGCAAGAAGAAAGTGGACGTCCTGGAGAAGATGTACGCCGACTACGAGGCCGGCATGCTCGGCAACGGCTACTCCAAGGACTCGATCAAGACCCTGTGGGACATCATGCTGCCCTTCGCCGGGTACGCGTTCAACAAGTCGCACGCCGCCGGGTACGCCCTCGTCGGGTACTGGACCGCCTACCTCAAGGCCAACTACCCCGCCGAGTACATGTCCGCGCTGCTCACCTCCGTGGGCGACTCGAAGGACAAGGCCGCGATCTACCTCTCCGAATGCCGCCGCATGGGCATCACCGTCATGCCCCCGGACGTCAACGAGTCGCGCCACATGTTCCACCCGGTCGGCAAGGACATCCGCTACGGCATGGGCGCGGTCCGCAACGTCGGCGCGAACGTCGTCACCGGCATCATCGAAGCCCGCGAGGAGAAGGGCCCGTACGCCGACTTCAAGGACTTCCTGCAGAAGGTCCCCGCCCCGGTCTGCAACAAGCGCACCGTCGAATCGCTCATCAAAGCCGGCGCGTTCGACTCGCTCGGGCACGCCCGCCGCGGCCTCGCCGAGGTCCACGAGAAGGCCATCGACGCGATGGTCTCCATCAAGAAAGAAGAGGCCCGCGGCCAGTTCGACCTGTTCGGCGGCATGATGGAGGATACGACCGAGACCCTCGGCGTCGACCTCACCATCGCCGACGACGAATGGGACCGCCGCGACAAGCTCGCCTTCGAACGCGAGATGCTCGGCCTCTACGTCTCCGACCACCCGCTCAACGGCTTCGAGCGGCTCCTCTCCTCCAACGCCGACCGCCCCATCGCGGCCCTGCACGGCGAGGAGATCGCGGACGGCGCGAACGTCCGCGTCGCCGGCATCCTCCAGAACGTCGCCAAGCGCGTCACCAAGCAGGGCAAGCTGTGGGCGTCGGCGACCCTGGAGGACCTGGCCGGCTCGATCGAGGTCCGGTTCTTCCCCAACACCTATGAGCTGGTGTCGGACTCGCTCGCGGACGACCTCGTGTGCTGCGTCAAGGGCAAGCTCGACCGCCGCGACGGCACCGCCCAGCTCATCGCCCAGGACCTCGCCGTCCTCGACACCTCGACCGGCCCGGAGGCGAACTCCGCGCCGATCACGCTGGCGCTCAGGGCGGCCGCGGTCAACCAGGACCTCATCGAGAAGCTCTCCGACACGTTCAAGACCCACCGCGGCGAAGCCCAGGTGCGCGTCCAGCTCGCCAACGGCCCCAAGACGACCCTGCTCGCCCTCGGCGACCAGTGGCGGGTCCGGCCCTCGGTCGAACTCTCGGCCGACCTCAAAGCGATCCTCGGCGTCGGCGCCCTCGTCGGCTGACCGCGACGACGACAGGCCCGGCCGCAAAGCGGCCGGGCCTGCGCGTTCGCCGTGGCCTAGCCGACGGCGAAGGAGCGGATGGTCTCTTGCTCGACCGTGTTGCCGAGCTCGTCGGCGGCCGTGAACCGGACCGACCCGAACGCGGCGTCGGCGGGCAGTTCGAGCACCGCCTCGGCGACGTCGCCGTCACGGTCGATCGCGACCTCGGTCCAGGTCGCGCCGTCGTCGAAGGACACCTCGAAGGTCATCGCCGCGCACGCCTGGTCGTCGGCACCGACCTGGTTGCGGAACTCGAGCGACACCTCCTGAGTGGTCCCGGCGGGCACGGCGCCGTTCTCGAAACCGGTGATGTCGAAGGCCACCACCGCGACCGGCAGGATCGGATTCGCGGCCGGGTCGTAGTCGAACTCCCAGGTGCCGCTGGACGCCGCGCCCAGCGTCGTCCACGACGCCTTCCGTTCGGACGCGGCCGTGAATCTCACCCGGCCGCCGTCGCCGAGCTGGTCCAGACCGACCGAGGTACCGGCGTACTCGGCGTCCTCGTAGACGAGTTCGCCGTCCAGGCTGACCGAGGACGAGCCGGAGTGGAAGTCGCTCAAGACGCTCTCGCCGCCCACCTCGGTGCTGAACATGTGCGGGCTCAAGAGCATGGCGCCCACCTCGTCGTGGCGGTAGAACCTCGGCGGGAGCAGGCGCTGCCCGCTCGTGTCGGACAGGCCGACGCCCACCGGTGCGTCGTTCCACGCCATCGTCTGCACCGCACCGGCGTCCAGCGCCGCACTGGACTGGTACACCTCGTCGTAGGGCCTGCCGATCCCCTCGTATCCGATGGTCCCCTTGTGGCTCCATGCCAGATCGGGGTCGGCGGTGTAGAACTCGGTGCGGGACGAGGGCAGCGGCACCTCGCCCGAGTCGGTCCACGCCCAGGCCTCGTAGACCGGGTGCTCCACCAGGTCGAAGCGGTCGAAGGGCATCGCGACGCCCCGGGTCTGGAACGCCGCGTCGACCCGGGAGAGCTCGCCGTCGCGCACGGTCTCGAGCGGGTCCGCGGGAATGCCGTCGGTCTCGGCCCGGAACAGGCTGTAGCTGTAGGGGTCGGCCGCGCCCACGGGGCTCGCGAAGCTCTGGCGCAGGACGAAGCCGGCGTCGCGGTTCGCTTTGAGCCTCCCGGAGGGGACGGCGAAGAGCTCGTCGTTGTACGCGAAGACCCCGAGCCGCGCCCCGTCCTGGGTTCCCGGCTCGTAGCTCATGAGCTCGACCGTGACGCCCTGCTGCACCGCGTCGTCGCGGTCGACGTCGAACCCGACCGGCAGCGCCTCGCTCCCGTCGACCGTGACGGTGGCGCCGTCCTCGCAGACCACGACCTCGTCGATCGCCATGATGATGTCGTCGTCGAGGTTCCTGTGGATCATGGTGAGCACGTGGTAGCGGCCCGGTTCGAACATGCCCGTGGCGGTCCCGCCCTCGAAGAAGGCGGGTCCGGCCGTCGCCCCGGTCTTGAGGTTCACCAGCGAGACCCCGATTGCGGCCGGCACGGAGCCGTCGAGCCAGGTGCCGGTGACGGTGAGCTTCGCGGTGGCCCCCGGTTCCTCGTCCTCTCCCTCATCGGGGCGCTCGCCCCGCAGCAGCAAGTCCACATTGAACTCATCGGCGCCGAGTTCCCCCGAGGCGACCTCGTCGAGCGCGTCGACCGGGACGGCGATCCGGTCGCCCTCCTCGTTCCATGAGGTGATGAAGCCGCCCGCCGCCGCGTCGGCCGCGAGCGCCCCGCTCGGCGTGACGCTCAGCGTCTCCCCGGTCGGCAGCACGATCTCCGTCGGCGCCGCCGTGCCGCCGGGAGCCTGCGGGAATGCCGGTTCGTCCGGAGCCGCCGCGGCGGCTCCGGGAATGAGCACCCCCGCCGCCGCAGCGGCGAGGATCGCGCGTGATCGCATGGAGTCTCCAAAGAAGCGTGTTCGATTGGTGCCATTGACGAACGGAATACCAGTGCGGGGAGCCCGCGGGTTGTCACCGCAGCCGCGGACCGACGTGCACGCCGGTGGCGCCGCCGCCCGCCGGATGCCAGGATTGCCGCGTGACCCTCCATGAACTCGGCGCGGCCTCCCCGACCCGCCGGAAAGCCGCCGTCCTGCGCTTCGCCACCGAAGTCGGCGCCTGGGCCGCCATCGGCACGGCCTTCGCCCAGATCTCCCTGCCGCTCGCCATCGCCGTCGTCCTCGCCTCCGTCGCCGTCCCCGCGGTGTACGCGACCCCCGGCGACAAACACCAGGCCCTCATCCCCGTGCCCGGCTGGGCGACTCTCGTGATCCTCGCCGCCACCATGGCCGGCGGCGTCGCCGCCGCCTGGATCGCCTGGCCCTGGTGGGGCGCGATCGCCTTGAGCTCCTTGACGATCGCGAGCATCATCGCGGAGCTTCCTCGCTGGCGCTGGCTCCTGACGGTTCGCGGCTGAAATGCCGTGTGACGCGCGACTCATCTCTTTCGAGGTCTCCTGCGGTCACACTTTCGGCCTCGCTCTCGTCAATGCGGTGTAACGGACCCACCGAAAGGAACACCGCAATGAGCACCTACCCCCGCATCGAGAACCCGGTCCAGCACCTCCCCGTCATCGGCGAGATCGGCGCGGTCGTCAACCGGGTGAACGAGGAAGGCCTGCTGCCGAAGGAGCTCGTCAACATCGTCCTGCTGCGCGTCGGTCAGATCCTCGGCAGCTCGTACTTCACGGCCCGCCAGCTCGGCGACGCCGCGGACACCCCCGAGCGGCTCGGCGCGGTCGCCACCTGGCGCACCTCGCCTTACTTCACCGGTGCCGAGCGGGCCGCCCTCGCCCTGGCGGAGGCCGTCCACACGCCGAACCCGACCGGTGAGCGCGTTACCGACGAGCTCGTGGAGCAGGCCCGGGAGCATCTGAGCGACAAGGAGATTGTCGTCCTCATCGGCGTCCTCGGCCAGATCGGCTTCTTCACGCCGCTCGCGCTGATCGGCAACCCGAAGGTCGGCGTCTCCTTCGCCGAGCAGTGGCAGAAGTAGCGAGGAAACGGTAGGGGTCGGCCTGTGAGGGCCGGCCCCTGCCGGACAACTGCAGAGAGGAGGTGAGCGGAGGCGGCGAAGATGGGCCGTTGCGGGCCGAGCGAGGCCGCGGCGCTGCTGAGGAACTGCTGCGAGCCCAAGAGTGAAGCCGCAGTGGCGCTGAGCTCCCAGTGCGCCAAGGGCGGCCGTGGTTACGCCAGTGCCCCGAGGATGAGGGCTGCGGCGGTCGGGACCAGGTACAGGACCGGGTAGGCCACGGTGGCGTACGAGCGGGCTCTCAGGACGGTGATGACCGCGCCGCTGAAGTAGAGGATGATGCCGATCGCGGCGGCGACCCCGATCCAGGGGACCATCAGGCCGACGAGGAGGCCGAGGGCTCCGGCGGCCTTGAGCAGCCCGAGCGGGACCCACCACGACTGCGGCACCCCGTAGTGCTGCAGGGGTTCGACCACGAAGGCGGCCTTGGCGAGCAGTGAGTAGGCCGAGAAGCCCACCCAGAGGGCGGCGACGATGGTGACGATGATGTGGGCGAGGTTCATGGCGGTGCTCCGGTTCGATTCGCAGTGACGCTGACACCCGGTTGAACCCAGCGAGCACGCGAACGTGACCGCGAAGGTAGCCCAGTGATGCGGATCACGTGTTCGATCCGGTGGGCTCGGCGGCTTAGGATGCCCCGATGCAGAGGATCGAGGCCGGGGTCGCGACCATCTCCGATCGGCGCACTGAGCGGAGTTGGACCGTGGAAGTTGCGCCGTTCCTGCTGGCGCCCTTGCAGGTCACGCGACGCGCGATGGCTGAGGCCCGCGGATTCGGTGTCACCGAGGACGACCTGCTGCCCGCTACGAGCGTGTCGTGGTTCGACGCCGTCCACTTCTGCAATCGCCTCTCCGAGCTCGAAGACCTCGCGCCCGCCTATGCGATCACCGGTGAAGCGGTCGAGTGGGACCGCGCCGCCGACGGTTACCGGCTGCCCACCGAGGCCGAATGGGAGCACGCCTGCCGGGCCGGCACGTCCGGCCCGCGCTACGGCGACCTCGACGAGATCGCCTGGTACCGAGGGAACTCCGGCGAGCGGCTGCACCGCGGCGGCGAGAAGGCGCCCAACGCCTGGGGCCTCTACGACATGCTCGGCAACGCCTGGGACTGGTGCTTCGACATCTACGACGCCGAGGTCTACCGCGACTACCGGGTCATCAAGGGCGGCGGCTGGTTCGACGAGCACTGGTCCTGCCGGGCGGGCGTGCGTCGCCGCACCATGCCGAGCCTGCAGATCGACGACCTCTCCTTCCGCGTGGCCCGCAACGCCGCTTGAAAAGCGCGAAGCGGGGCGGACCGACCGGCCCGCCCCGCTCACCGCACACCCTTACGCGTTCAGCTGCTCCCAGAAGTCGAGGTGGTGGACCCCGGCGAAGTCGATGCGCTGCACGCCCTCGGGGGAGAGCTCGCGGACGTCGCAGTCGCCGTGCGCCCGGCCCCAGCGGCCGCGGCCGTCAGGGTCGCCGGTGCGGGCGAAGGTGCTCCAGGACTCGACCATCAGGTCGGCGAGCGGTTCGACCTCGGCGCTGCGGTCGTTGAAGATCGTGGTGTCGAAAAGGAAGGCGACATCGACCATGTGGAACGCGTCCATTTCCCACGACGGCGCTTCGAACGCCTTGAAGTACGGGGTGCCGGAGACCGACATTTCATAGGCGTACGTCGGGGTGTGGTCCGACAGGGCCGCAACGGTCTCGGAGAGGTCCGCGGCCCATTCGACGTCGGTCTGCACGGCCGCGAGGGCCTTCGCCGGGTTCTCGTAGTCGCTGAGCGGGTACTCGGCGGCGATCGCGTCGGCCGCTTCCTCCCCGAACTGGGCGACGAGCGTCGGCACGTACTCCTCGGCGGTCATCACATGGCCCGTCAGGACCTCCATGCCGCCGGTCATGAGCTGGTTTTCGTCGCGGTTGATGCCGATGAGCACCGGCACCTCGTTGATGTCGCCCGCTGCGATCGCGTCGGCGGTCGCGACGGGCATGACCGGGCCGCCGACGACCGGCTGCACCTCGAGGAGCCCGGCGGTCGCCGCGTTGATGTCCGCGGTGCTGAGGGCGCGCAGGCAGGCCTCGGCCTCCTCGGCGTCCGCGCAGCCGAGCTGCTCTTCAGCAGTAGCGATGTCCCGGGCCTGGCCCTCCTCTCGTGAAGGGGCCCAGTCGGATCCGCACGGCGCGCTCTGCGCGATCGCCTTGTCGAACAGGCCCGCCGAGGATTCGGAGACGAGGTGGGCGCACACGTCGAAGCCGCCGCCCGATTCGCCGAAGATCGTGATGTTGCCGTCGTCGCCGCCGAACGCCTCGGCGTTCGCGCCGATCCAGCGCAGCGCGGCCTGCTGGTCCTCGAGACCGTAGTTGCCCGAGGTGATCTCGCCGCCCTCGTCGAGCGCCGGGTGGGCCATGCTGCCGAACAGGCCCTGCCGGTAATTGACGGTGACGACCACCGTGTCGCCCTCGGTCACGAGGCGAGACGGGTCGTACTGCTCGCCCGAACCGTACGAGTTGCCGCCGCCGTGGAACCACACCATCACGGGCAGGTCGTCTCGGGCCTTCTCGGGTGCGTAGACGTTGAGGTAGAGGCAGTCCTCGTCGGTGCTCGGGATGCCGGGCATCGGGGCCTCGGGCTGCGCGCACACGTTCCCGAACGCCGTCGCCTCTCGCACCCCCTCCCACGACTCGGCCGGTTCCGGTGAGGCCCAACGCAACTCGTCAACCGGCGGCGCCGCGTACGGGACGCCGAGCCAGGAGCGGACGCCGTGGTCGGCGGCACCCTGGAGCGAGCCGAGGTCGGTGTCGACCAGGGTCGGGGCGGTCGGCACGGCGTTGGCGGCGGTGGTCCCGTACGCGATGGAGGCGGCGGTGATGCCGATGGCGGCGAGACTCGCGGCGATGGTCTTGGCGGTCTTGGAGAAAGCCATTGGGGGCTCGCTTTCGGGTGGGGCGGAACGGGGTTCGTTCGCGTCTGGCAGAACCGTACCAAGAATTTGGGCAAACGTGCAAGGCGATCGCCTAAGAAATTTGCGCAAGGCGATCGCGCTAGGCAAACGTGCAGGTCACTGTTAGGATGTCGCTCATGGGAAACCGAGAAGCGCTCCTCGACGGCGCGAAGCAGTGCCTCCTGGAAAAGGGCTACGACCGCACGACCGTCCGCGACATCGCCACCGCCGCCGGCGTGAGCATGGCCGCGATCGGCTACCACTACGGCTCCCGCGAGGCGCTCCTCCAGCAGGCGCTCTTCTCGTCCCTCGAAGACTGGGACGCCGGCCTCCAGGCCCAACTCGCCAAGCTCGACGAACCCAAGGGCCCCAAGCGTTTCGAAGCCGTCTGGAATCTCTTGATCGACCACGTCAAGGCCAACCGCACCATGTGGATGGCGAGCTTCGAGCTCTTCATGCAGGCCCAGCGCTCCCCCGAACTCGCCGAGGTCTACGCCCAAGGCCAGCCCGGCGCCCTCGCCGCCATGGCCGCCCTCGCCACCGGCGACATCGAGGAGACCATCGACGCCGACACCATCCGCACCGTCGGCGCCGTCCAGCTCGCCCTCGTCAGCGGCGTCGTCATGCAATGGATGTCATACCCCGACAGCGCCCCCGACCCCCAGGCCCTCGCGGCCGGCCTCAAAACCCTGGCCGCCACCCTCGACTGACGCCCAGGCACGGCGAAGGGCGGGCCGCGACGCGGCCCGCCCCTCAACGTTCGTGCGGCTAGCGGTTCGAGCGGAGTACCTGCAGCGAGACCGCGGCCGCCCACAGCCAGGTCAGCGCGCCACCGGCGAGCATCCACCGGTAGTCGGCCGCAGGGAACGCGGTGACGGTGAGCGCCACATACAGCACGGCCACGACGTAGCAGGCCGCGCGCCACAGGCCCGAACCTTCACGCCCGAACCGGCGGGCGAACACGAACGTGGCCACCAGCAGCGCGATTCCCGCGGCCGGGGCCGCGAACGCGTGCAGGATGCTGTGCCAGCTCTGCTCGGCCGGCGCGCCGTCCGGCGTCCCCGCCGGGTAACCGAAGGCCGGGTCGGCGACGAAGACGCCGCCCCACACCAGCGCGATGCCGTACAGCCCGAACAGCCTCGGGCCCCACTTCGAGGCCGGACCGTCCCCGAGCGAGCGGCGCAGCCCCACTGCCCCGACCAGGGCCAGGAGCCCGGAGACGATGAAGTTCGCGATCTGGATCCAGCCCAGCTCGCTCAAGCTCAGCATGCTCAGCGGGTGCACGACCGGGTCGAACCCGTCGCGGGTCGCCGCCTGCGCGATCGTGGTGGCGACGAACAGCGGCCCGGCGAGCACGCCGCACGCGAGCAGGCGGCGGGTAGCGGCGGACTTCGTTGCAGCAGCGACGGAAGGGGCTGCAGTGGCGGCGTTCATGACGAGGGCTCCTTGAGGTGGTGGATGGGTTATGCCCGTATAGACGACACCGGCACGGCCGATTCATCGGTTGCGGCGAGCGTCACTTTCCGGACTTGGACCGGCCACAGCCGAACCCGCGGACGGCCAGCCGCTACGCTCGGTGCGCGGCTCGGCGACAGGGCCGCGCCGCGTGACGAGGGAGCGACCATGACCGACATGGACGGCATCGCCAAGTACCTGCTGGAAGCCGGGAACCTGAAGCGCATCAAGCGCACCGGCTGGTGGTTCGCCCAGATCAAGGACCCCGAGAGCGTCGCCGAGCACTCCCACCGGACCGCGCTCGTCGGTATGGTCCTGGCCGCGCTCGAAGGCGCCGACCCCAACCGGACCGCGCTCCTCGGCGCCCTCCATGACACCCCCGAGACCCGCATCGGCGACATCCCGCACATCGGCCGCCGCTACCTCACCGCCGCCCCGCCCGAAGCCATCGTCGCCGACCAGGTCGCCGACACACCCGCGCCCGTCGCCGCGTTCATCTCGAGCGCCGTAGCCGAATTCGAGTCCGGCGACACCCCCGAAGCACGCTGCGCCAGGGACGCCGACAGACTCGAATGCCTCATCCAAGCCGTCGAGTACCGCCACACCGGTGCCGAAGTCGAAGAGTGGATCTCCAGCAGCACGGCCGCCCTCAAGACCGATTCCGCCCGCGCCATAGCCGAAGCCGTCCTGAACGCCGACCCCCTCGCCTGGCAGAAGCCGCAACCCTAAGGGCTTGACTCAGTCGCAGGTATTTCGTGCCGGGTAATGCTGCGGCGGTGGTGCTCGCTGCCGGTAGGCCCGCAAATACGCTGGCCTCGGCTATGGATGCGTGGCAGGCTGCGTCGTGTGGACGTCGATGATTCCTCTCCCCTGGTCTTGGCGGCGCGCCCGGACTTGACGGATGCCGATCTGAACGAACTGTTCAGCGCGTCGTGGCCGGGCCACCAGCCGTCCTCGTTCGAGCCGAAACTGGCCCGGAGCCTGACCTGGATCGCCGCGCACCGCGGCGATCGGCTGGTGGGTTATGTCAACGTGGTCGGCGACGGCGGCGCTCACGCCTTCATCCTGGATACGACCGTGCACCCGGACGAGCGCCGGAAGGGCCTGGGCGTGCAGCTGGTGGAAGCTGCGGCCCGCGAGGCGAAGGCTTGCGGCGCTCACTGGTTGCATGTGGACTATGAGCCGCACCTTGAAGCCTTCTACCAGCAGTGCGGTTTCCAGCCGACGGCCGCTGGGCTCATGCGGCTTTGAGCGGGACGGCGCGGACCCCGCCTGGCGCTCACGCCGACCCCAAGATCCAAAGGCATGGAGACGCGCCCACCCGGCAGATCGCGCAGGGGCAGATCAATTGGCGAGGTGGTCGAGCGCGGGCCGCAACCGGTCGGCCAATGCTTGGTCGTGGAGTGCGACCTCCGTCGCGAAGCATTCGAGGAGTGCCCTCTTCGATCGGATGAGTTCCTGGCTGTCGACCGAGACCGCCCGGGCGTGGTGAAGGGCGTCGAGGATGTTTGGCGGCAGGCGGTCGGCTTCGCGCCCGTGGTGGGGGTTCAGACCGAGGCGGGCGCAGGCGAGGGCGAGGATTTCGTCCCGCAGGTGGTCGAGCATCAGAGTCGCCTGCCAATGCCGTTCGCGCGCAATGGCCGATCGTGCATGCAGGGCATAGAGCCATCCCATGCCGATCATCCCCACCGGGTCGGGCGCGTTCGGCTCAGTGGACGGATTCGGGGTGCCGAACACGACCTTGAAACCCGGCTCGGTGCCCCGGAACTGGTCGTGGGGCCAGAAGGATACGTCGACCTGAAGCGAGGATTCGAGCAGGAACACGCGGTACAGGACGTTGCCGGCGAAGACGTCGAGGTGGTGAACGGCGCCATGCCGGGCGTAGAAGTCCGAGGTCCACTGTTCGGCGATGGCGCCCGGATCGGCCCCGTCTCGGATCTGGAGCATCAAGTCGATGTCCGACCAGGTGTCCTCGCGGCCGGTGGCGGCCGAACCGACGAGGGCGGCACCGATGACCTCCTCGTCCTTCCGGGCCGTATCGATCAGTTCCTCGCGCAGTCGCTCCCGATCAGCGATGGTGAACATGTCCCTGAGGATAGGTTGATCGACCTCTGATGCATTCCAAAACGCCTACCGCAAACAAGACGGAAAATGGGAGGGCATGGCAGGTGACATTCGGGTAGAGGGCTGGTACGACCGGGCTACCGGTAACATCGGCCATGGCTGGCCGAAGCTCTAGAGGGAGGCAGGGATGGAAGGTCTAGAATTCTTCCTGAGCAAGGGAAACATCGAGTACCGCTGTTCGGATGACCGGCTTGTACCCCTTGCGGTTTGGCTATCATCCGATGTTGGAAACAACTTTGGTCGATGTTTGGATGTCCTGGTCAGTATCGCGAAAGCCGCTTCAGGGGAGAAGGCCCAAGAGTATCCAGGGAATATCTACACCGCCACATTCCTCGGCAACGTGGTTCGAGTTGAACACAATTACCTCGAAGAGTCTGTCGAATACGGTGTCGTCGAGGTTCAGCGCGCGGCTGAAGAGTATTGGACAGTGCTCCTAAGAAAACCCGATGATCCCAATTTTCCCCGGCACCTCCGCCCCGATCTCCCAGAGTATCTCGCGTACCTCTACTTTTGGGAGGAGACCTGGCAGGAGCCTCATCCGTACAGGGGACGGCACGGGATCCCGACTTCCGGTTCCGAATAAAGAGCATCATCGGCTGAGAGAGCGAAGGTGCGGCGACATTTGCCGCTCGCCCCTTCGCACTGCGTTTGTCGGTTAACAGTCGCAGGTTTTAGTGTTCGCGGCCCAGGTTCGGACGGCGTGGTGGGTGAGGGCTGGTTCGTGGGCGAGTGCCCATTCGGTGTTCCCAGGTGGCCATGTAAGGGCGGGGGGAGGGGCGCCTGGTGGCGACCGGGTATCACCACCGGCCCGGGGGTATCGACCACGCGGGCAGGCGGACAACGGATATCGGCGACCGCTGGGATAACGGGGTTTACTCGGGACGGATTGAGCCGCACGGTCTTGATCGGATCGGGCGGCCAGGCCACCGGTCCAAGCTCAGACATGGGAGACAACCTACCGCCATCGCGCATGCGATCCGAACGGTCTCGGGATCGCGCGATGGCGGTGTGCCACCGGGGAAGTCCGGTGGTACACCGCCTTTTCGGCTAGCGACCGCAGGCTTTGGTGTTGGCGGCCCAGGTGCGGGCGGCGTGTTCGGTAAGGGCCGGTTCGTTGACTAGTGCCCATTCGGTGTGGAGTGGTTCGGCGATGACGAGTCTCGGGTTGTCGGTTTCGAGGTTGATGATGTGGCCGATGAGGGCCGGTCGGGTGTCTTTGAAGGTCAGGCGGAAGCGGGTTTGGCCGAGGACGAGTGAGTACTGGACGGCGAGGTCGTTGATAGTTGCGGTGGCGAGGATGGGGAGTCCGGCGAGGTCGATGGGGAGTGCCGCGTCGGGTGGGTCGGTGTGTCGGATGGGGAGCGGGATGGCGTTGAGCGCCTTGATGTAGCGGGCTCTGATGCGGCGGGTGGTGTAGCGGTCGGGGGTCACGCGATACCACCGCCGATGATGAAGGTGGCGTTGGTGTCGAAGGCGTGTTCCCAGGTGGCCATGTAGGGGCGGGGGGAGGGGCGCCTGGTGGCGCTGTTGCGGACGGCTCGGGCGAGGTCGTGTTCGGTGCGGTTCTCGCGGGCGGCGATGACTCTGCGGGCGGCGCGGGCACCGCTGATGGCGGCGGCGATCGCGGCGCCGGGCCGAGGCGAGGTATTCGCTTCGACCGGTTGCGGCCCTGACGGCCCTGCGGCCGGTGATGCTGCGTGCTGGAAGTCGTTTTCGGACCAGGCCTGGTCCGCTTGTCGAGCCTGGTTCTCGCGCGTGGCAGGAACGGGTTGTGTCGGGATCGGATGCGCCGCAGGCGATGTGTGGTGGTGCTGTTGCTGATTGAGTGGTGCGGGCATGGCGATGAGGCCGCAGGTGAGGACCCAGGCGAGCCAGTGGAGGACCCAGGCGGCGCGTTCGCGCAGGTAGGGCTTCTGGGGCGCGAAGTGCGCGGCCCTGAGCTGGGCGGAGTTGGCGATGAAGCGGTCGAAGGCGTCTTCGCGGAGCTTCGAGAACCGGTGCGGCGGTGGGTCGTCGGGTTCGGTGTCGTGGTCGGTCGGGGTGTCGCAGGCGCCGCTGATCCAGCCCCGATCGCCCGATGCGCGGCAGCCGCCCCTGCCTCGTGGGTTTTCGCTGTCGGTCCAGAACCGGGGACGGCGCGGTTCCTCTTCGCGCGCTTCGGGCTTGTCGGTTGCTTCAGGTTCGTGGGGTTCGGTGCCGACCGGGTGGCCAGTGAGCTTGTCCCAGGGGCGCAGCGGCGCATCGGGTTCGTCAGGTTCTGCGGGAACCGGACGGCCGCGCAAGCCCCACGGCGGCGGCAGGTCGGAGCTGCCGCGACCTGAGGTGCCGCCTCGGTGGTCGGAACCTCCGTGACCTTGAGGTTCGTCTCGGTGGCCGGTACCTCCGTGACCTTGGGGATCGTCGGGTTCGGAGGGGACCGGGCGGCCGCCGCGCGGGCCCCATGGTGGGGGCCGGTCGGCGCCGCCGCGGCCCGAGGAGCCGCCTCGGCCTTGGTGTTCGCCTCGATGGTCGGAGCCGCCTCGTCCGGCGGTGCCGTCATGCTTGCCTCGGTCGTGGTCGCCTCGGCGGTCGGAGCGGGCACGAGCCGGTGTCGGTTCGGGTTCGGGTTCGGGCCAGTCGGCGGTGCCGGGGAACCATGCGTTGACCGGTGCGTCCCAGTCTTCGGCGGGGAGGGGGTCGGGGGTTTCGTCTCGGCGGTGGCGGCCGGTGCGTTCGTCTTTGTACCAGCCGGGTGAGCCGTAGGGGCCGGGGTCGAACGGGTCGTAGGGGCGGTTGGTGTCGATGATCCAGGTGTCGCCTGGCCGGTGGCGCAAGTGCATCGGCTCGTAGCGCGGGCTGCGCGGGTCCGAGTCGGGTGCTTCCTCATCGCACGATGCGGGGTTGTGCTGGTACCGGTAGGCGCCAGGGCACATCGGATCCGGCTCGCCATCGGCCAGGAAGAGGCGGCGGCCCGCCCAGTCGTAGTAGCCGTCGCCGTCACCCTGCCCGGTGATCTCGCGCAGCGGCGCGCCCGGGCCGAGGTGATCGTGCCGGTAGAAGGCCTGTTGAAGGAGCACGCGCATGCGTGCCTGGTTCACGGTCGTCGTGAGTTGATGAGTTGCGCTACGCCTGTTTTGGCGTAGGGTGGACTCTGCCATGGGAGGCTCGCCTTCCTTGGATGAAAGGTGGGCCGCCGGAGACGGCTAATCTTTGATGGCGGCCCACCGGCCATTTTCAGTTGGGTTTCATGATCCGCGCACTGCGCGGTTTTTCGAGATTGACACAGCACCCAGACCCGGTCAAGCGCGACACGCCGTCATGTACGAAAGCGTCTAGACGCGTTCGAATCACCGCACCGCTCCACTTTCGAATCCTTTGTGTCGCAAGGCGATCCCCAAATCTGCGCGTGCTGTGGGGGCCATCACTGCGCGAACCTGTCAGGGATCGCGGCCCCGCTCGGTTCAACCCGTGAATCCGCGCGAACCGAAGCGCGGCCACACGGTTAGGTGCACGATCATGCAGCACAAGGTCTGGTTCATCACCGGTTCGTCCCGCGGTCTCGGCCGGGAGTTCGCCACGACCGCACTGGAGCGCGGAGACAAAGTCGCCGCCACGGCCCGCACCATCGACAGCTTCGACGGACTGGCCGAGAAGTACGGCGACGCGGTGTTGCCGCTCGCAATGGACGTCACCGACAAAGCCGCGGTCGCCACGGCAGTCGAAGCGGCCGTCGCGCACTTCGGCCGAATCGACGTTGTGGTCAACAACGCCGGATACGCACAGGTCGGCGCGGTAGAAGAACTGTCCGAACAGGAACTCCGTGACCAGATGGAGGCCAACGTCTTCGGCGCGATCTGGGTCATCCAGGCCGTGCTGCCGCACCTGCGCGAGCAGGGGTCGGGCCACATCGTCCAGCTCTCCTCGGCGGCGGGTCTCATCGCGATGCCGCTCGGCGGTGCCTACCACGCGTCCAAGTGGGCGCTCGAAGGTTTGAACGAGGCGCTCGCGGCGGAGGTCGCCGGATTCGGGATCAAGGTGACCATCGTCGAGCCCGGCGGGTTCGCCACCAGGCAGGGCAAGAACCCCGACCCGCTCGACAACGGCCACATGGCGACTCCGCACCCGGCATATGTGCCGCTGCGCGCCAAGCTCGCGGAGGCCGTCAAGGGCCAGCCCGCCGGCGACCCGGCCGCCTCCGCGCAGGCCATGCTCAAGCTGGTCGACCTCGAGCGGCCGCCGCTGCGGGTCCTGTGGGGCCTGGGCTTCTACCCGATGCTCCAGAAGGCTTACGCCGACAGGCTCCAGAACTGGGCGGACTGGCAGGAGCTTTCGCTTGAGGCGCAAGGGGAACTGACCGTCCCGGAGTGAACGGACTGCCCGCGGACGGCCCGGCCGTCTGCGGGCAGAACCGTCCCCGAACGTGTCGTTACGCCGCAAATCGCCCAGTAGTCCATAGGGTTTCGAGTGAGCATTCCGCCTTCTCACTCACTCGATGGGACTTGCCTTGAGCGACACCGACCTTCACGGTTCCGACATCACCCGGTACGAGGAGGTCGAAGCGGAGGAGTCGGGGTCGCAGTGGACCGACGTGCCGTTCGTCAGCCGCTACACCGCCACCGCCGAGGCGGTGAAGAGCGCTGGAAGCGAAAGCGCGCTGACCACTGGTATGACCATCGCGAGTGAGATCCAGGGCCTCGGCTCGGACGTCATGGGCGTGCTCACCGACCCGATCGGCACGCTGGTCAGCGCCGGGGTCACGATCATCCTCGACCTCGTGCAGCCGCTCGACGAACTGCTCATGATGGTCTCTGGCGACGCCGCCGAGATGCAGCGGCAGATCGACGTGCTCGGCCAGGTCGAAGCGGCGCTCGGCGCGCTCGACGGCGAGATCGCGAACGCCGCCGACGCCAACGTCACCACCTGGGACGGTGAGGCCGCCGCCGCGGCCGGGAACGCCATCGGCGGACTAGCGGCGACCGCCGGTGCGATGAGTGAGCGCGCCAAGGATGTTGCCGCCCTTCTCGACTGGGCGCGCATGCTCGCCGAGACGATCTACGAGGTCATCAAGGCGGTCTTGACGGAGCTGGTCTCGTGGGCGGTCACGCGCGGGGTCGTCGCTCTGGCGACGAGCGTGGCCACCGCGGGCGCGTCGGTCGTCGCGTTCGTCATGGACGCCGTGGTCACCGCGTCGCGGATGCTCCTCAAGGCCACCAGGAAGTTCCAGTTCGCGCAGCAGATCTTCATGAAGCTGCTCAAGTTCCTCCGCGCGAACCCGGTCGTCGACCGCGCTGCCGGGGAGTACCGGCTCTGGAAGGAGCTGTTGAGCGTGGCGGGGACTGCGGTGGTCGACTCCGTGAAAGGCGCGGCGAGCGACATCTATGGGCACGTGTCCGATGCGCTCGAAGGCGGCGAGCCCACGATGGCGGCCATGGTCGGTGACGCCGCCAAGTGGCAGGTCGACCCGGGCGAGCTGGAAGCTGCGGCCGGAGCGCTCGACGACCTCGCGCCCAATGCCGAAGCGATCGCCTCTGTTGCAGGCGAAGCGGGCGCGGCCGAGATGACCTGGGGGCTGCCCGGTCTGTTCTTCGCCGAGGCCTTCACGGAAGGCTGTGCGGAGCTGTCGAACCTCACCGGCCTGCTCGGCTCGGCCATCGGCCGCCACGCCGAGGGGCTGCGCCAATGCGCCGAGACCTACAGCCAGGCCGACGCCGACATCGCTGCCGAGTTCGAGAGGCTCGCGACCGAACTCACCCACTGACCGACCAATCGAGGCGCCGAACGGCAAGGGCTGCAGGCCGAACGACTTGAGTCAAGTTCCCGACAGACCGCACTGTGGGACTGACCTCGGAGGAGCCGAGGGGTAAGCTCTCTCCCATACATGAGGGGCACATGCAAATGCATGTGCAACATAACGAAAATATAACAGAACTCATGTCGTCGTGGTCCGCCTCGAAACCGAGCGCGCCTCATGCCATTCTCGATGGGCCCGCACCGCATCTTCGGGGCACCGAACGATGCTGCGTCTCTCGCCGCATGAAAGGGCTACGCCGCCATGCCGAAACGATCGATCACCGTCCGCATCGACGACCACGACTGGCAGGTCATCACCATGGTCGCCGCTGGGGAAGGCCTGGAACCGACCACTTGGATCGCCCGCGAAGCGCGCCGTGCCGCGCTCGCCGCCGAGCTTGCAGGGGTTGAGCGAGGCCCACTCGAGAATCAGGACTGGCTGGAGGCCACCAGCCGCGAATCGCGCGAACTGTGGGCCAAGGACGGCGAGGAGTAGAGCATCTGTGTCACTTGAAGGTTCCAAGTCAGCGCAGCGGACGCTGAAACGCGGCGAGGTCTACATCCACATCCCAACGGGTGTCCGGGTGGTCGTACTCTCCGACGACCGGTTCAACGCCGCCACCCACACCGGCTGTGTGCTCGTCGCCCCGCTGGCCCGCAAGGCCGGACCGGCATCGGTGGCCTGCGGCGAACAAGACCCCGTGGGCGGCTATGTCAACATCGCCGAAGTCGGCCAGGCGTCCGTCGGCAGCCTCGCCGACTGCGCGTGCATGCTCTCGGGCCGCACCATGGAACACCTCAACCGCGCCCTCGTCACCATTTTTGACCTGCCGTACTAGGCCAATCAGGCCCAGTTCGCCTTCTTTGCAGCCCGACGCATCACGCGCAGCAGCAGCGGGCCGGTGAGCAGCACGAGCACCACGGTCGTGATCGCGCGGCCGATGTCCCAGCCCAGCGAGGTCGCCAGTGAGTACGCGAGCAGCCGCGACAGGTTCTCGCTGAGCCCGCCGCCCGGCACGTACGCGAGGTTCCCGCCCGTGATCGCGAAGGGCCAGAACGACAAGTTGAGCAGCACCCCGTAGAGCAGGGACGAGAACGCACCGTAGACCGCGAGGACCGCCAGCTCGGTCACCCTGCCCGCTTTGGTGTCCGGAGTCTGCGGGAGCAGGCCCGCGCCCAGCGCCACGAACGCCGCCGCGAACATCTGGTACGGCAGCCACGGCCCCACACCGCCCGTGAGCAGCGCCGACGCGAACAGGCCCGTGCAGCCCAGGATGAACCCGAATCCCGGCCCGAACACTCTGCCGCCCAGAATGAGCAGGAAGAACACCGTCTCGACCCCGGCCGCGCCCGCGCCGAACGGGCGCACCGCGGCGACCACCGCCGAGAGCACGCCGAGCATCGCGACCGCTCGGGCGTCGAGGCCGCCGTCCGTCAACTGCATCAGGACCACAGCGGTGACCAGCGGCAGCAGCAGCGCGAACATCCAAGGGCCCGAGGTCGTCTCGGTGAGCGCGCCGCCCGGAACCGTCAGCAGCGGCCACGACATCGCGACCAGTCCGAACCCGGCCGCGAGCACGAGCGACAGCACCGCCTTCCACCGCACAGGCGGGCGCGGTGCGGCGACGTGAACCTCAGTCGTCGGCATCGCCGGCCTCCAGCGCCGCCGCGACCTCGGCGACCGTGAGCCATCCCGGCAGGACCTTCTCGACCTGCGGGGCGAACATCGGGGAGGCCGCGACGATCTGCCTGGCCGGGCCGTCCGCGACCACCTCGCCGTCGGAGAGGATCACGACGCGGCTGGCGAACTCGGCGCAGAACTCCACGTCATGGGTTGAGACGACCACGCAGTGCCCGGCCTCGGCGAGGCGGCCGAGGCGGGTCGCGAGGGCGGCCTTGCCCGGGTAGTCGAGGCCGCGCGTCGGCTCGTCCAGGAGCAGCAGCGGCGGTGCGGCCGTGAGGGTCACGGCCAGGGCGAGGGCGAGCCGCTGGCCTTCGGAGAGGTCGCGGGGGTGGACGGCCTCGTCCACGCCGTCGACGAGGTCGTCGAGGATCTTCGCGCAGGTGCCGGCCGGGACGCGGCCGTCGCGGTCGGCGCCCGCGCATTCGGCGGCGACGGTCTCGGCGTAGAGGAGGTCGGCGGGTTCGGCGGGGACGAGCCCGGCAAGGGTGCGGCGCTCGGCGGGCTTGCGGGCGGCGGGGTCGTCGCCGCCAATCGTGACGGTGCCGCCCGAGCGGGTCCCGGTGCCCTGCAAGGCCCACAGCAGGCTGGACTTTCCGGAGCCGTTGCGGCCCATGAGGGCGATGCGTTCGCAGCGGGCGGCGACGAGGTCGACGCCGTTGACCGCGCGCACGCCGCCGGGGTAGTCGACGGTGACCGCGCGGGCTTCGAGGAGCGGCGGCCCGACCGGAGTCTCGGTGGTCGCGGGGGGCGTGTGCAGGTCGGCGAGGGCGCTCCGGAGTGCGGCCGCGTGCCTGCGGGCTTCGCGGATGGTCACGGGCGGGCCGGGCCAGCCGGCGAGGCGGCCGAGCTCCACGACCGGCGGGGCGATCGGAGAGGCGGCGAGGATGGCGCCGACCGGTCCGGCGGTCACCTTGCCGCCGTTGAGGAGCAGCGCCGAGTCGGCGTACTGGGCGACGCGCTCGAGGCGGTGCTCGGCGAGGAGCACGGTCACGCCGAGGTCGTGGACGAGGCGGTGGAGCGCGGAGAGGACCTCGTCGGCGGCGGTCGGGTCGAGTGCGGAGGTCGGCTCGTCGAGGACGAGCGCCGAAGGGCCGGCGACGAGGGCCGCGCCGATCGCGACCCGCTGGCGCTGACCGGAGGAGAGAGCGGCGAGGTCGCGGTCGCGCACGTCGGCGAGGCCGAGGAGGTCCACGATCTCGGTGACGCGCTTGCGCATCGCGGCGGGGTCGACGCCGAGCTGCTCGGCGGTGTAGGCGAGTTCGCGTTCGACCTCGTCGGTCACGAAGCCCGCCAACGGGTCTTGGCCGACGTACCCGACGAGGTCGGCGAGGTCGGCGGGGGTCGAGCCGCGCACGTCGCGGCCGGCCACGGTGATCCGGCCGGTCATGGTGCCGCCGGTGAAGTGCGGGACGAGGCCGTTGACCGCCTTGAGGAGGGTCGACTTGCCCGCGCCGGTGGGGCCGACCAGCAGGCAGAACTCGCCTTCGGGAAGGTCGAAGGAGACGTCGTCGAGGACGGGCGTCCCCGCGTAGGCGAAGGTGACGCGGTCGAAGGCGATCCCGCCGGGGGTCATGGTGTTCCTCCTCTTGCGGACGGCACGAGCAGCGCGGGCGCGGTGGCGAGGAGGATGCCGCCCGCGGCCCACATCGCCAGGTCGGGCATCGCGAACGGGTTCGTGGCGGGCCACAGTGCCGACGGCTCGTAGATGCCACTGAGGACGGTCCCGGCGACGGCGGCGGCACCGGAGGCGACGACCGCCCAGTCGCGTGCGCCGAACCGGTCGGGCCGGTAGCGGGTGTGCGGGACCCGCTTGGAGGCGAACGCGATCCCGAAGACCGCGACCGCGGCGCTGACGGCGACGGCGGTCCAGGCGAGGGGCGCGGGTGTAGTGGTTCCGAGCAGTGCATAGGCGCCCGCGCACAGCCCGAGTAGTCCAATGAGGAGTGATGTGGAGGTGGCGCGGCGGGCCGGGCCGGGAATGCCCGCGGCGCGGCCGTACCCGCGCGAGGCCATGGCGGCGGCGAGCGCGAGTGAGCGGTCGAGGGCATCGTGCAGGACCGGCGAGACGACGGTGCGCATGAGGTTCGCGGGGGTGCGGCTCGTGTTGCCGCGCAACGCCCTTGCGCGGCGGACCCTTCCAACGCTCTCGACGAGCTGGGGCGCGACGGACAGGGCGACGACGACCGCGACGCTCACTTCGTACAGCGCCGCCGGGACCGAGCGGAGGAGGCGTCGGGGGCTCGCGAGCGCGTTGGCGGCGCCGACGCAGACGAGGAGGGTGGCGAGGCGCAGGCCGTCGTAGAGGGCGGCGAGGGCGCCTTCGGCGGTGACGTTCCCGCCGAGGCGGAAGCCCGCGGCCCATTCGGGGAGGGTCGCGGAGGGGAGGGTGAAGAGGACGGTGGGGCCGTCGGAGCCGCCGAAGACGATGTAGAACGCCATGCGGACCGCGATGGCGCTGAGGCCGATGACGAGGAAGACCCGGTAGGCGCCGGACCAGGGCTCGCTGCCGCGGCACCAGGTGACGACGAGGCCGGCGACGGCGACGATCAGCAGGAGCAGCCACGGGTTCGCGGTGCGCCCGGCGGCGGTGGCGAGGAGCAGCGCCCACGCCCACCAGGCTACGGGGTGCGCGGTGTGCCGGGCCGCACTCGGGTGCGCGGCGCGGCGGGCGGCTTGGGTGGGCACGGCGGTGCTCGTGCGGTTCACGCGTGCCTGTTGCGGCGCGCGCGCCAGATCACGAGGGCGACGATGACGGCGAGCGCGGCGACCGCGATGACCCACGTGAACGAGGCTTCGTCGGCGGCGTCGGGGCCGACCCCCTCGGTCGTCTCGGCGGCCTCGCCCGGGGCGATGGCGGGCGGCTCGGCGCCGTCGCCGAAGACCCAGCCTTCGGCATCGCCGGCACCGGGCTTGGCGTCCGCGCCGCCTACGGGCGAGTACGACCACTCGGCGTCGCCGGCGTCGGCGCGCCAGTACGACCAGTACTCCTTCGCGGGAGGCGCTCCGCCGCAGTCGGATTCGGGGAGTTCGTCGATCCGGCACACCATCCCGCGGATCGAGGCGACCTCGGTGACGGAGAACCCGGCCTTGACGAGGGCGTCGAGCCCGTTCGCGGGGTTCTCGGCGCACCCGGTCGCGGGCTCGGAGGCGAGGGTGCCGAAGTCGACCACGACGGTGACCTCGAGGCAGCCGTCGTGAGCGGCAGCGGGCGCGGCGGGAAGCACGAAGAGAGCGGTGAGCAGGGCGGCCGCGAACGCGGCCAGGCGGCGGATCGTCGGTGAGGCGGGTCGCCGCCCCACGAGGTCGGGTGTGTCGGCCCGCGACGCCCCTGAAACCAAGGGTCCCACCGGGGTACGACACCCGAGCGGAAGCGAGGCGAGGGCGCGGCCGGGGCCGCTACCCGCGGTCGGGTGTGTCCAATCGCGACGCCCCCAGGACCGATGGTCCCACGCGGGTACGACATCGCCCGCGATCACGAGCGCGGCCGCGAAGGCGAACGCTCGCCTGGGCGCGGCAGCGATGCTGCTGGCAGCGAAGGCTTGCGAAGCGCCAAGCCGCGCGCTGGTCCGGCGGTCGTCGGCGAGCGCGGCCGCGAAGGCGAACGCTCGCCTGAGCGCGGCAGCGATGCTGCCGGCAGCGAAGGCTCGCGAAGCGCCAAGCCGCGCGCTGGTCCGGCGGTCGTCGGCGAGTGCAGCCGCGAAGGCGAACGCTCGCCTGAGCGCGGCAGCGATGTTGCCGACAGCGAAGGCTCGCGAAGCGCCAAGCCGCGCGCTGGACTGGCGGGCGTCGGCGAGTGCAGCCGCGAAGCCGAACGCTCGCCTGGGCGCGGCAGCGATGCTGCTGGCAGCGAAGGCTCGCGAAGCGCCAAGCCGCGCGCTTGACTGGCGGTCGTCGGCGAGTGCAGCCGCGAAGGCGAACGCTCGCGCGGGCGCGGCAGCGATGCTGCTGGCAGCGAAGGCTCGCGAAGCGCCATGCCGCTGAGCGCTGGTCCGGCGGTCGTCGGTGAGCGCGGCAGTGAAGACGAACGCGCGCGCGAGCGCGATTCGGATGGCGCTCATGGCTTGGGAAGCGCGCAGGCAGCGCCCGCCTTCGCGGCGGGCGCTGCCTGGGTTGCGTTCGCTCGGGGTCACGTGCCGACTATTGCTTGTCGGTGTCGTCGTCCGCAGTCGGTTCCCCGGACTCGCCCTTCGGCTCGTCCACGGCCGCAGGAGACTGAGCGTCGGCCACGGCGTCGGCCTTCTCCTCGGCCGCGGTGTCGCCGCCGCGGCGGGACTTCAGCGCGAAGGCGATGATGAGCGCGGCCAGCACGACCACGGCGGCGCCGATCGCCCACGGGAGCCACGAGGCCGAACCCTCGTCCTCGTCTTCGGCGGCGTCGGTCGCCTCGCCCGTGCCCTCGCCGCCGGCGTCGGCGCTCTCGCAGCCGGTGCCCGGCAGCCCGGCCTCCATGCCGGTCGCGTCGAGGTTCGCGAGGTCCTGGCCCGCGATCGGCACGATCGCCTGCGCGGTGGCGAGCAGGCGCGAGGCCTCCCCGAACTCGGGGTCCTCCGGGGCGGTGTACATGATCGCGCCCGGCTGCTCAGTGGTGCAGTCGAACTGCAGGGTCAGCAGGAACGCGACGGCGCTCTTCGCGGCGTCCGCGCTGCCGGCCGCCAGGAACGCCTGCGCGGCCATCGCGGTCGAGTTCGCGTTCTCGCCGAAGCCGTTGTCGAACCCGCCGGACTCGGCCTGCGCGCCCTCGAGCCACGCCACCGCCGACGCCAGCGGCTCGGCAGCCGCGTCGCCGAGCGTCACCAGGGCCGAAGCGACCAGGCCGGTCGTGTCGGGGTCGGAGATGCAGTCGTCGCCGCCGTCGACGTCGGCGTAGTTGAACCCGCCGTCGGGGCACTGCACCGCGGCCAGGCCGGCGGCGGCCTCGGCGCCCGCCGGGGTGTCGGTGCGGGAGAGGCCGAGCACGGCCCACGCGGAGGACGGCGCGGTGCCGTCGCCGTAGGTGCCGTTCGCGGTCTGCGAGGCGGTGACCTCGTCGGCGAGGCGGATCTCACCGAAGTTCGTCGCGTCGCCGCCCGCGGTGGCGACGGCGTACATGACCTTCCCGGCCGCGCCCGCGTTCAGCGCGGGTTCGGTGGCGCCCTCGACGGCGGGGTACACGTACGGGCTCAGGGTCTCGTTGCTGTTCAGCCACTCCAGCGTGGCCTGCACCTGGTCGCCGCCGACACTGGCGGCCTCGAGGGCGATGACGGCGTCGAGCGAGGACGAGACGTCCCCGCCGTTCCAAGAGGTGCCGTCGGACTGGGCGGCCAGCCAGGACGCGGCGGCCTGGGCGGGCTGCGCGAACGGGGCCTCCTGGGCCTCAGCCGGCGCGGCGGAGGCGAAGACGGTGATGGGCACGACCGCGGCGGCGGCCAGCAGTCGGGCGGGCAGGTGGCGCAATTGCCTGACCTTTCCTTGAGCGAGTGGGGTCTTCGGGCAGGCGGCGGCGCCGCAAGCGCCTGTAGACCACGACAGGCGTTGACAATTCGGATGGGCGTCGGCGGGCATTCGGGCTCACGCGGGTGGACCGAGCGGAAATGAAGGGTGCTCGGCATCGTTCGGCCGTGTTTCGAAGCACAGCGAACCGCGACTACCGTTGCGGGTCAGCGCCGGCCTTTCACCGGACTTCCCCCGCCTGGCGCCTGTTCAGTTTGGGGCCATTCTCGCGGGTGGATTCGCTGGGTGTCAAGCCGACCGGTCGCGCAGTGCAGCCGTTCACTCGCGCCACGCGAGTGAACTCCCGCCTTGCGGTTATTGACCCGTAGCACCGGGTGTCGATACGGTGCCAACGTGAGCAGAAATAAGAACGCCGATTTGGACAGAGTTCTACGCGCTGCGACACGGGTCTTCCTGGAACGCGGATTCTCCGCCACCTCCATGTCGGACCTCGTCGCGGCGACCGGCATGAACCGCGCCGGGCTCTACGCCGCCTTCGGCTCCAAGCACCAGCTCTACATCACCGCACTCGGCCGCTACCGGGAGGACACCGAACCCGAGCTGCGCTCGATCGCCCACCGCGCCCTCGAGAAGAAGGAGGACGAGCGGACCGACGCGCCCCGCGTCGTCGCCGACCTCCTGGACGTCGTCGCCCGCCACTCCAAGGAAGGCGGCTTCGTCGTGCGCGCCGCGGTCGAACTCGCCGACGACCCCGCCACCATGCGCCGCGTCCAGGAGGCTTGGACCGAGCTCGAACGCGATCTCGCCGCGATCCTGGCACGGGCGGTCGAGCGCGGCGAGATGGACCCCGCCGCCGTCCCCGACCGGCTGGCCCGCACCGTCCTCGTCTTCATCCAGGGATCGCTCGTCCTCGGCCACGCCGACGAGGACGACCACCGCCTCGCCGACGCCGCCGCCGGGCTCGTCGGGCTCCTCGCCGCCTACAGGCCCTCCGCGACTGCGGAAGAGATCCGCAGCCAGGCCGCCGACGACGCCTTGCTCAACGAGTCGTAGCGGATCGGCTCCCCCGAGTCGAGCAGCTTCTCGTACGGCGCCAACAGGACCGAACGAGTCCGGGCCGCGAAGTGCCGCTGCACCGCCGGCAGGTCCACGTCCTTCCTGTGGGCGGGCATCGACACCACCGACACCGCCCCGCGCACCAGGTCCCGGCGGCCGGTCTGCTCCAAGTGGTCGAGCATCCGCGCCGCGGTCTCCGCCGAGTCGTTGCGGGCCGACATCGTCACCACCAGCTGGTCGGTCGCGTCGATCGCCGCCTGCCAGTTCGCCGCCCGCACGTTGTTGCCGGTGTCGACGACGATGAGCTTGTAGAAGCGCGACACCGCCTCCCGCAGGTCCCCGAACGACTGCGCGGTGAGCATCTCCCCGGCCGTCGCCGACTCGTCCGAAGCGAGCACGTCGAACATCGCGCCGCCCTGGGCGCGCACGTACTGCGACAGGTCGCCGATGCGCCCGGTCGGGCCCCGGAAATGGTCGAGGTCCCGCAGCAGGTCGCGCACCGTGCGCACATGGAAGTCCTGCTGGGCGCGCATGCCCAGGGTCCCCTGCGTCTCGTTGTTGTCCCACGCGAGCACGTACCCGCCCCGGTGGCGGCCGAAGGTCATCGCGAGCATGAGGACCGCCACGGTCTTGCCCGCGCCGCCCTTCGGGTTGACCACGGTGATCTGGCGCAGGCCGCCGAAGTTGCGGCGCACGGTCTCGACCGCGCGCTGGCGCGCGCGTTCGCGCGGGCCGGGCGGGAGGGCCACCATGCCGAGGCTGAAGCGGTGCAGGGCGCCGCGCAGGCCGGTCTCGGCGACAGGCGGGCGCGGCGGCACGACCCGGCGGGACGAGAAGTCGTCGGCGGTCACGCCCATGCGCTCGAGCGCGCCCTTGTGGTCGGGGAAGACCGGGACCGGGACGTGCCGCGGAGCGGGCGCGGGCGGCGCGCCTATCTGGTGGTCCATCGGGGCCGGGACGGGCGGGACCGGCCAGCCGTCCTCGGTGGCCTCCTGCGGGACGGGCCAGCCGTCACCCCCGGTCTGCGGCGCCCCGTACTGCGCCGGCGGGGCGTCGTAGGAGGCGGGGCCGGGCATCGGGGTCGCGGGCGGCGGCGGGGCACTGGGCACGTGGTCGCTCTGGCGCGGGTTGCGAATCGATTCCTGCCCGGCGCTGTAGGGCTGGTTCATGACGTCCTCAGAGTCGTGCCGGTCATGCACTTCCGAAGACGCGTGATACTGCTCGTTCACCTCGGGACGGGCGGCGCTGCGTTCATGGTTCGCGCCCGGCGGTGCGCTCTCCACATGGTTCGCGCCTGGCGGTGCGCTCTCCACATGGTTCGCGCCTGGCGGCGCGAACGGCGACCACCCAGGAGCATCCGGCCGGTGCAGAGGAACGGTGTCCTCTTCGGTGTGCTCCATCGGGCCTCCCAGCGCGCGGGTGCGCTCAGCGTCAGAGTGCGGTTACCCGACTATTGTGGCCCATACGCCTGTCATCGCGTGGGAACTCGGCTCGGCTCCCAGGTGCGGCCCTCACAGCAGTCGCGGCTGCTCAGGGCCGGAACGGTCTTGGGGCACCATCCCGAATGGACTGAAGAGCCCTTGGTCCACATCGGCCAGCAGCGGCGAGCCCGCGCCGGTGTGGCTGACGTAGGCGAGGTCCCGGGTGCGCCCGAGCGCGACGTACAGCTCGCGGCGGGCCGCGGCCGTGTTCGGCCAGTCCTCGGCGGTCACCCCGGTGAGGCACACCACCCGGAACTCGCCCTCGGCGGCCTGGGCCACGGAAATGCCGTCGTGGCCGATCACCGCGAAGTCCTCGGGCGCGACCCCGAGCTCGGCGAGCCGGTCGGCGAGGTCGTCGACGAACCGCTTCTCGTCGTCGGCGTCCACGGCGAAGTACCGGCCGATCCCCGAGCCTTCGAGCGCGGGCCGCTCGGGCTGCACGAGCCGGCCGGGGACGCGGCTGATCGGCTCGATGACCTGCGAGGCGGCCACGAGCACCGCGGCCGGGCTGCGGTGGTTGCGGGAGAGGCGCATGACATGCGCCTGCGGGAACTGCTCGGCGAAGGCCGCGAACGCGGCGGGCTCGCCGGTGCACAGCGCCGAGTCGGGGTCGCCGGTGGCGGTGATGTCCGCCTCGGCCCCGCGGTGCTCGGTGACCTGGCGGAACAGCCGCATCGGCATGCGCGGCAGGTCGTCGATGAACACATGGCCCAGCTCGGGCGGACTCGCGGCGGCGAAGTCGTCGAACTCGGCGATGGTGATCGAGGCGGCCTCGCGGCCGATGAGCGCGCCGAGCTCGCGGCGGATGCGGGCGGCGCCGGGCGCGGACGCGGCGAGGACCAGGCACTGGCGGGCGGGCACGCCCAGCTCCTGCACGAGGTAGGCGACCCGGTGGATGAGCAGGTGGGTCTTGCCGGTGCCGGGGGAGGCGTTGATGAGCAGCGGGCCGCGGCCGGCGGAGGCGGCCACGCGCTGCATCGCGTCCAGGGAGTCGAGCAGGCCCGCGCCGACCTCGTCCATGCCCGTGAGCAGGGGTGCGGATTCCAGCCACGGGTCAGGGGTCCGGGTCGTCAGCGCCGGTTCGGGCATTGGCACGGCTTCACGGACGTACCTGGAGTGGTGGGACCGGTGCGAGCGGCGGCGCCGCTCGGCGGTCGTCCGCATGTCGGCGGAGAGCTCGAACAGCGGGGACGCCACCTGCGGTTGCTTGCGTTCATCAGGACGGCGCACCTATGCATCCTCGCAGACAGACGCCGCGCCCCCCGCAGGGGCTCCCGCCCCGGCGGGTCGCGCCGCCGAGTCGGAATCGCCCTCGCGTCCCGGGTCGTCCGGTCGCGTCGCCGGAGCTGACACGCGCTCGCGTCCCGGGCTGTCCGGTCGCGTCGCCGAAACTGACACGCGCTCGCGTCCGAGGCGTCGCCGGCTCGCTCGTCGCAGCACCGGTTCCGATCGGTGTCGGACCCTTGGCGTACGGGCATGGATAGGGGACTTGCGCGAGGACGAATCCGGAATATCCGCCTTCACGTTCTCCATTGCCTCCTCGCCTCGAAGCCGCGCGGCACTGGCGGATCGCGCCGCGCCCGCGCCGACCGGGTTCACCCTCCCGCGAACGGCGGCAGCACCTCGACCGTGACGCCCGCGGGGAGCGCGGTCGCAGGGTCTTTCGCGGCCAGGCCGTCCACCAGCAGGGTCGACGCCGAGAGGACCTTGTCGAGCACCGGGCCGTGCCGCTGCCCGAGGACCGCCTTGAGCTCGGCCACGTCCGCGGCGGCCACCTGCTCCTCGCCCACTCCTGCGGCCGCTTTCGCGCCCGCGAAGTACCGCACCGTCACCACCGTCAGCCTCCGATCGCGGACATCGGGCGGGCCGGCTGGAGGAACGACGGGTCGTCGATGCCGTGCCCGGGGAGCTTGCCCCACATGGCCTCGCGCCAGCGCGCGCCGATCTCGGCGTCGCCCGCGCCGTCGCGCAGGAGTCCTCGCAGGTCGGTCTCGCCGCGCGCGAACAGGCAGTTGCGGACCTGCCCGTCGGCGGTGAGGCGGGTGCGGTCGCAGTCGCCGCAGAACGGGCGCGTGACCGAGCCGATGACGCCGACCTTCGCGGGGCCGCCGTCGACGAGCCAGGTCTCGGCGGGCGCGGAGCCGCGGTGGGCGGGGTCGGGGACCAGATCGAACTCGGCCTTGAGGGACTCGAGGATCTCGGCGGCGGTGACCATCTCCTCCCGGCGCCACACCCCGGCGGCGTCGAGCGGCATCTGCTCGATGAACCGCAGCTGGTAGCCGTGCGCGATGGCGAAGCGCAGGAGCGCGGGGGCCTCGGTGTCGTTCACCCCGCGCATGAGCACGGTGTTGAGCTTGACGGGTGCGAGCCCGGCGGCGGCCGCGCCTTCGATGCCGCGCAGGGTGGCGGCGAGGCGGTCGCGTTTGGCGAGTTCCTTGAAGGTGCCGGGGTCGAGGGTGTCGAGGGAGACGTTGACGCGGTCGAGTCCGGCTTCGACCAGGGGCGCAGCGAGGCGTTCGAGGCCGATCGCGTTGGTGGTCAGGGAGATCTCGGGGCGCGGTTCGAGGGCCGCGGCGGCGGCGACGATGGCGGGGAGGCCGGGGCGCAGCAGCGGCTCGCCGCCGGTGAAGCGGACCTCGGTGACGCCGAGGTCGCGGACGGCGATGCCGACCAGGCGCGACACTTCGTCGTCGGTGAGGAGCTCGGGTTTGGGCAGCCACGGGAGCCCGGCTTCGGGCATGCAGTACGTGCAGCGCAGGTTGCACCGGTCGGTGAGTGAGACGCGCAGGTCGGTGGCGGTGCGCCCGTGCCTGTCGCGGAGTCCGAGGGCCGCGGACGGTGCGTTCGCGGTGCCCTGGGTCGGAGTCGGTGCTGGCATGCGTCGAGCCTAGTTCGTCAATATGACAGTTTCGTAAAGTGAGACACGTTTCCCAGCAATTGGGCGCGGTAGGCGCGTCCGAAGAGGGTCGTGTGGACCAGGAGGGGGAACAACTGGTGGAGCGGGACCCGCGCCTCCCAGCCCGCCTCCAGGGCGTGCATCTCGGTGTACCCGGCGATGATCGCCTCGAACATGGGGACGCCGCCCCACATGCGCAGGTTCGCCAGGTCGGTTTCGCGGTGGCCGCCGTGCGCGGCCGGGTCGATGAGCCAGGCCTGCTCGGCGCCCCAGTGCACGTTGCCCCACCACAGGTCGCCGTGGGTGCGCGAGGGCGGCTCCTCGGGTCCGGCGAGTTCGGGGAGGCGCGCGGCCAGGGCCTCGATCGCGGCGACGTCGGCCGCGTCGAGCGCGCCGTTGTCGCGGGAGGGCTTGAGGTACGGCTCGATCCGCTTGGCGGCGTACCACTCCGACCAGGTCTCCCCTGCGGGGCCGTTGTCCAGGAACGTCTCGCCGATGTAGCCGCGCCAAGGAGCGCCGAACCGCTCCGCGCCCGCGTCGTGCATGGCCGCGAGCTCGCGGCCGAGCGCCTCGGCGTGCTCGCGGGTCGGCTCGGCCGGCTCGATCCACGGCTCGACGAGCAGGCGGTCGTCGGCGTACAGCAGCGGGACGGTCGCGGGCGTCGCCTCGCGCAGCCACCGCAGCCCGTTCACTTCGGCCGCAAGGTAATCGGACGGGGCGTGCTCGGCGAGTTTGGCGAACAGGTGGGAGCCGTCGTCGAAGGTGAGGCGCTGCGCGGTGGCCCGGCACGGGCGCGGCGTCGTCATGGGCATCGCGAAGTCGCTCGCCTTCACCGGGGTGGTGCGCACGCGCTGGTGCTCGATGAGCTCGGGCAGCAGCCGCAGGCGCTCGGGATCGGGGGCTTCGTCCACGGACCCAATGTAGCGGAAGGCGAACGGCCTGACGGGCATGAAAAACTCTTCGTGTCGAACCCCTTTCCTCTGGAGGCACCATGCGTCGCACCGCCCGCTGGCTCACCGCCGTCAACACCCTCAGCGCCCCAAGGGTCACGGCCCAGCGCTCCCGCGTGGACGGCGTGTTCGACCGGATGGTCCACAAGGCCGAGCACCGGGCCGAGGCCGACTCCGCCGTGGCCCGGGAGTTCGTCGACTCCTACCGCTTCCTGATGCGCGAGGTCGCCAAGCAGGACACGCTCTCGATGGTCGGCTGGCAGGGCTTCATCGACGACCTCACCCGCCGCATGACCAACCACCTGCGCGTCGAGCGTCTCATCGCCGAGCACCCCGAGATCGCCGCCGAACCGATCGAGCGCCCCATCGTCGTGGTCGGCCTGCCCCGCACGGCCACCACCGTCACGCACAAGATCCTCATCCAGCCCGAGGGGACCCGGGCGCCGCTCATGTGGGAGCTCATGAACACCCACCGCGGCGACATCGACCCGAAGCTGCGCGACAAGCTCATCAAGGACGCCCAGACCATGGCGTCCCTGGCGAGCAAGGCCTCGCCGGTGTGGGACCTCATCCACCCGATGAACGCGCTGCAGCCCGAGGAGTGCGTGTTCGCGCTGCCGCACGGGTACCAGTTCATCACCCGCGCGACCATGCCCGCGTACCGCCGCTGGGTCGACGAGCGCGACTACACCGAGGACTACACGCACCTCAAGCGCGTCCTCCAGGTGCTGCAGTGGAAGCAGCCGCGCCGACGCTGGGTGCTCAAGTCCCCGTTCCACCTGTTCAACCTCGACGTGCTGCTCAAGGTCTTCGACGACGCGACGATCGTGTGGATGCACCGCGACCCCTCCACCGTCATGGGCTCCTGGTGCTCCCTTGTGGAGACCGGGCGGGCGCTGCACCACCGCGCTTACGACCCCTCGAAGATCGGCCCCGAATGGCTCGACATCTTCGGCAAGGGCGTCGCGCAGGCCCGCGCGGTGCGCTCGGCGGCCTCGCGCGAACGCTTCGTGGACGTGCCCTACCACGCCTTCACCGCCGACCCGCACGGTCTGATGCCGAAGCTCTTCGCGCGCTTGGGGATTCCGTGGACGGAGAAGGAGGAGGCCAACCTCGAGCAGGTCCTGGCCCGCCCCGGGATGCGCCGCGCCCACGAGTACCACTTGTCGCGCTACGGCATCGAACTCGACGATGTCGAAGCCGCCTTCGGGGACTACGGCCGCCTCGGCTTTTAAAAACTGAGACGCACGACACAGGGCCGGTCCCTCGGGGACCGGCCCTGTCTTGTCATACCCGGCCGATACCTTCGAATCGGTCGGGCGGAGCGTCATGCGGGTGCCGCTCCCCCGACCGGCCGAACACGTTTCAGCCGAACTGCATAGGAGGTGGTGCCGGCAAGCTTGTACTAGCTCAGCCGCTCGACCACGAAGTCGATCGCCTCGGTCAGCTTGGCCGCGTCCGCGGGGTCCACCGCCGGATAGGTGGCGATGCGCAGCTGGTTGCGGCCCAGCTTCCGGTACGGCTCGGTGTCCACGACACCGTTGGCGCGCAGCACCTTCGCGATCTCAGCCGCGTCCACACCCTCGAAGTCGATCGTGGCGACCACATTCGAGCGCAGCGCGGGGTCGACCACGAACGGGTTCGCGAACTCGCGCGAGTCCGCCCACGAGTAGATCGCCCCGGCCGACTCGGCGCAGCGCTTCGCGGCCGCGTCCAGACCGCCCGCGGCGTTGAGCGCGTCCACCTGCTCGGCCGCGAGCACCACGGTCGCCACCGCGGGGGTGTTGTACGTCTGGTCCTTGCGCGAGTTGTCGATCGCGGTCTTCAGGTCCAGGAACGCCGGAATGTACCGGCCGGACGCGGCGATGCGCTCGGCGCGCTCGATCGCGGCCGGGCTCATGATCGCGATCCACAGGCCGCCGTCGGAGGCCAGGCCCTTCTGCGGCGCGAAGTAGTAGCAGTCGGTCTCGGTGAGGTCCACCGGCAGGCCGGCCGCCGCGGAGGTCGCGTCGTGCAGCATGAGCGCGCCCTCGTGGGCGACGCGCTTGACGTCGACGGCCACGCCGGTCGAGGTCTCGTTGTGCGGGGTGGCGTACGCGTCGACGCCGTCCTCGAAGGACAGGTACGCGGCCGTGCCGGGCTCGGCGGTCACGATCGTCGGCTCGCCCAGGTGCGGGGCGATCTTGATGGCCTTGGCGAACTTCGAGCCGAACTCGCCGAAGCTGGCGGCCTGCGCCCGGTCCTCGATGAGGCCGAACACGGCGACCTCCCAGAACGCGGTCGCGCCGCCCACACCGAGGATGACCTCGTAGCCCTCGGGCAGCGAGAAGAACTCGGCCAGCCCGGCCCGCAGGCGCCCGACCTCGGCCTTGACCGCCTTCTGGCGGTGGGAGGTGCCCATGACGGACCTGCCCAGTCCGGACAGCGCGCTCATCGCCTCGGACGGCACCTTGGAGGGGCCGGAGCCGAAGCGCCCGTCGGCGGGCAGCAGCTCTGCGGGGATGGTGATCGGGTCGGTCACTGTCGGCTCCGTTCTGGTCGGTCCTGGGCTCACTGTAAACCCGCGTGCCAGCGCCGCAGCTCCCTGGTCCAGACCCGGCCGCCAACTGGGATCCCCGCACGCCGGCGCCCCACGCCTTCGGCCGACCGCGACCCGCCTCCCCCCGAACGGGATTCCCGCGCGCCACCGCCGCCGCGAACCGGGGCCGTGACGTGACGAGGCCGGGCCATCGCCGCGCGCGTGTGCCCCGAATCTCGCCGAACGCGCGCCGCGCCTCGGGCGCGGCCAACGGATTGTCGTACCCCGCAGGCACCATTGATTCGGGGGCGCTTCGCGACGCCCGATTCGCGCAGACTCGCCGAGAACCGCCCAAGGCCGCGGCGCGATCCACCCGAGCCGTCGCCGACGCCGCCGCCTTACGTGGCTGGAGACCAGCCCGCCGGGGCGTCCCCGCCCGGCTCCGCCTCGGCCGTCCACAGCTCGCCGTCCGCCGCGACCGCCCACAACCGCAGCGCGCCATCCGAACCGAACGCCGCCGCCGGGCGCTTCACCAGGGTGACGTCGCCCCGCGTCCACGGCCGCGACAGCAGCCCGAACGCGCCGTCCCCGGCCTCCAGATCCGCCAGGCTGAGCACCAGCACCGCCGGTGCGCCCGTCCCGTCGTCGCACGCCACCGCGAGCGCGCCCTCCGGGCCGATCGCGAGCGTCGGCGCCAGCACCCCGCCCTCGAGCGGCACGCGCACGCCCGTCCACGTCTCGCCCCGTCCGATGTGGAGTGCCACATCGCTGCACCCGCCCACGCGCGAGGCGAGCACGATCCGCCCGTCCGGCGCCTGCGCGGCCACGACCGCGCTGGCGGGCGCGAAGAACGGCAGGTCCTCGGGTCCGGGCAGGTCGAGCATCCGGGTCGTCCAGTCGACCCCGTCGCCTTCCCAGACCGCCACGTTGTCGGGGGTCGCGGCGATGATGGTGAAGGCCCCGTCCAGGGCCAGCGCGGCCGGTGCGTCGTGCACGGCCGGGCCCTCGAGCCGCGCCCAGTCGGCCCACTCCCCGCCTTCGGGCCGCACCCGCACCGCGAGCCCTTGGGCGTCGCGCACGCACGCGAGCGACGTGCGGCCGTCGTCGGCCCCGGCGACCTGCCCGACGATGCGGGCGCCCGGGCCGGTCCCGGCCGGGTTGCCGAGGAGCTGCCATTGGCCGGAGACCAGGTCGTAGCAGTGCACGTCGCGCACATGGGTGGCCGGATCGTGGGTGTGCTCGGCGCTGATCGCGTAGACCTTCGTGCCGGCCAGGTCGAGCGAGGGGAGCGTGTCGGGCCCGCCGAGGTCTTCCCAGCCGTCCTCGCCGAGCACTTGGAGGGTGTTGTCGCGCACGGTGACCGGGCGGATGGAGCCGTCGATCTCGGCGGCGGCGAGGGCCGCGGTGTAGCGCGGGTGGGTGGCGTGGCCGTAGGTGGTGCCCGCGCCGGGGCCGGCGATGAGGCGGTCGCCGCAGCCGCTGGGCAGGCCGCAGTCGGCGCCGTCGTTCCAGGAGTAGACGTCGAGCGCGCGCCCCTTGGGGGCGAGGTCGGCTTCGCCGAGGTTGCCGGGCCAGCGGCGGTTGTAGTAGCCGCGCCAGGACTCGACGGTGCGCGCCGCGCCCCAGGCGCGCACGGCCTCCCAGGCGAAGAGTGCGGCGGCGGTGTGGTCGATGTGGTCGGAGTAGCCGAGCTGCTCGGCGCCGAGCCGCTCGCCGGTGATCGGGTCGGGGTCGGGGTCGAGGGTGTTGACGACGACGGGCCGGTACCGGTCGAGGAGTTCGAGGAGGGTGGCCTGCACCGTCGTGCGGTCCACGGTGGACTCGGCGGTGAGCGGCGAGTCGGCCGGTGGCAGGACCAGGGAGTCGTCGAGGCGGCCTTCCCACAGGGCCAGGAGCCGGGTGAACTCGCCGGTGAGGCGCCCGAGGTTCGTCCACAGTGAGCAGAAGACGATGTGCACTTCGGGCTTGTCGCGCAGGACGCAGAGTTCGACGTCCTGGCCGGATTCGAGCGGGGCGAGGTAGCGGTCCCAGGGCGCGTCGGGGTCGCCGAGGGCGAGGGCGGCGTAGGCGCGGCGCAGGCCGTTGTTGCGTGCGGCGGCGTATCCGGCGAAGTCGGCAGGGGCTTCGGCGTCCCAGCTGTTGCGCCCGTCGGCTTCGCCCGCGGTGAGGACGACGGTGCAGAGCCCGGCGCCGTCGTCGAGGACGCGGGCGACGCGCGGGTTGACGAAGTAGAGGCAGTCGTCGGGGTGGGCGACGATCTGCATGTGGATCGGGCCGCCGCGCACCGGCTCGGGGAAGGCGGCGCCGCCGGAGGCCTCGCGGAGCGACCAGACGCTCTCGGCGGCCGCGGCGGTCACGGCGAGCCCGGCGACGCCGCCGACCAAGAGGTCGCGGCGGCGCAGCGGCAGGTGCCGGGGGGAGGACATGGCGCGTCCCGTTCGGGTGGTGTGGGTGTTCGATCGGCCGCCGGCGGGAGGGAGAGCGTCGCCGCGACCGGTCGATCGTAACCCGAACGCGCGCAAACGAGACGCGCGGACCATTCCGAGTATGCAAAAGCGGCCCGGGTCACCCCTTCCGGGGCGGCGCGGGCCGCTTCGAGCTTTTGCTTACTGCTGCCAGCCCTCGACTTCTTCGGGCTTGCGGGGGCCGGGGCCGACGTAGGTCGCGGACGGGCGCACGATCCGGCCGAGCTTCTTCTGCTCGAGGATGTGGGCGCTCCAGCCGGCCACGCGGGCGCAGGTGAAGATCGGGGTGAACAGCTCGGCGGGGACCTCGGCGAAGTCGAGGAGCACCGCGGACCAGAACTCGACGTTGGTGGCGAGCACGCGGTCGGGCTTGCGGGCCTTGAGCTCGGCCAGGGCGGCCGACTCGAGCGCCTCGGCGACCTCGTAGCGCGGGGCGCCGAGTTCCTTGGCGGCGGCGCGGAGCACGCGGGAGCGGGGGTCCTCGGCGCGGTAGACGCGGTGGCCGAAGCCCATGAGGCGCTCGCCGGAGTCGAGGAGGTTCTTGACGTACCCCTCGGCGTCGCCGGACTTCTCGACCCCTTCGATCATGTGCAGGACGCGCGAGGGGGCGCCGCCATGGAGCGGGCCGGAGAGCGCGCCGATGCCGGAGGAGATCGCGGCGGCGGCGTCGGCGCCGGTGGAGGCCACGACGCGGGAGGTGAAGGTGGAGGCGTTCATGCCGTGCTCGGCGGCCGACATCAGGTAGGTGTCGACGGCCTTGACGTGGGCCGGGTCGGGCTCGCCGCGCCAGCGGCGCATGAACCGCTCGGTGATGGTGCCGGCCTTGTCGATCTCCGACTGGGGCACGGCGGGGCGGCCGGAGCCGCGGGCCGACTGGGCGATGAACGACAGCGTGGTGACCGACACGCGGGCGAGATCGTCCCGGGCGGTCTCGTCGTCGATGTCGAGCAGCGGCTGGAGGCCCCAGTAGGGGGCGAGCATGGCGACCGCGGCCTGGGCGTCGACGCGGGTGTCGCCGGAGGAGACGGGCACGGGCACGGGCTCGGCGGCGGGCAGGCCGTTGCCGAACTTGCCGTCGACGAGGAGGCCCCATACGTCGCCGTAGGTGCTCTGGCCGACCAGGTCCTGGATATCGACGCCGCGGTAGCGGAGCGATCCACCCTCTTTGTCAGGCTCGGCGATCTCGGTTTCGAAGGCGATGACGCCCTCGAGGCCGGGCTTGAACTCAGACATCGTTGTACTCCTGAGTGTGTTGTCCCTGTGGTTGCCGACCGGGGGCTTCCGGGAGGCGACGGTTCGTAGTTATCTGGAAATGGTGCCTCAATGCGATGGCGGACGGAAGTGGCCACGGGTCGGGGGTGATCCTGAACAGCGGTACAGAAGGTGCGCAAAATGTGAGACAACGATCGTGAGGTTAGTGGTTTGTCCTATTTTGACGTTTTCGTTGGGAGGTTTTCAATAACGGAACTTGTGGGTTTCAACGGTTTCCTGCGATCTCGCCCACATCTATACGGGTGCCGCAGGTCATTGGACATGAGCTAACGTCAAAGCACATCCCGGCCACCGATAACGACACGGAGGTACCCCCTATGGCGCTGTCCGGCGAGCAATGGGTGATCGCCTACAACGACCACGAGGCCACCATCGTCGCTGTCGGCGGTGGCGTGCGCTCGTACACCTACCGCGGCCGCCCGGTCGTCATGTCCTACGGGGACGAGGAACTCGCCCCCGGCTGGTCCGGCCACGTCCTCGCGCCCTGGCCCAACCGCACCCGCGACGGCAAGTACGCCTACGACGGCACCGAGTACCAGCTCCCGATCAACGAGATCGAGACCAACACCTCGCTCCACGGCTTCGTCGCCTGGGCCGAGTGGACCGCCGTCGACGTCACCGAGACCTCAGTCACCCTCGAATGCCGCCTGCCCGCGCGCCTCGGCTACCCGTGGACGCTGCAGCTGCGCACCCGCTGGTCCGTCGGCCCGCAGGGCCTGCGCGCCGCCCACACCGTGTCCAACCCCGGCACCAAGACCGCCCCCTTCGGCCTGGGCACCCACTCCTACCTCATCCCCGGCTCCCTCGAACGGATCGACGAGGCCACCCTCCACGTCCCGGCCGCCAAGAAGCTCAAACTCGACAAGCAGAGCATCCCCGTCGGCTCCGGCCCCGCGGATTTCGACGACCCGACCGTCCTCAAGGACCTCGTGATCGACGACTGCTACGGCGACCTCAAGCGCGGCTCCGACGGCAAGGCCGAAGTGCGCCTCGCCGACCCGGTCTCCGGCCAGTCCGTGACCGTGTGGATGGACGAGTCCTTCGGCTGGGTCCACATCTACACCGCCGACGGCCTCGAGGGCGACCGCAAGCGCGGCTCCGTCGCGATCGAGCCCACGACCTGCCCGCCGAACGCCCTCGCAACCGGCGAGGACCTCATCGAGCTCTCCCCGAGCGAGGCCTGGTTCGGCGTCTGGGGCATCCGCCCCGAGTAGCACCGCCGCGAACGCGAGACGAGGGACCGCCCCGACCGGGGCGGTCCCTCGCCGCATATGAGCGTCCATCGCAGACGACACGCCGCGTTGTCCACAGGCGAACCCGAGCCCCGATCGCCTTGCGGCCCAACCATGCCCGAATTATCTGGTAAGCCGGAAGTTATCCACAGCCGGAAAATTGCTCCTTGCCGACCTGTCGCGCCATCGGTCAACGTTACTGAAAGACACGCGAACACCACGGACCGTAGGAGCAACAATGGCCGCGACACTCCACAGCACCACGACCACCGCCGCACCCGCCGCCGAATCCCTCCTCGTCACCACCGACGACCGCCTCGCCGACGCCATCACCCCCCTCGCCGCCACCGCCGGCCACCCGCTCCGCCGCATCCGCCACCCCCACGACGCCGCCACCGACTGGCAACGCGCCCCACTCGTCCTCGTCGGCCCCGACCTCGGCCCCGAATGCATCGCCTGCGACCTCCCCGCCCGCGGCCCGATCCTCCTCTGCACCACCATGTCCTGGCTCGGCGGCGACACCGACGACACCTCACTCCTATGGCCCATGGCCATCCAGATGAACGCCACCAGCGTCATCGCCCTCCCCGACGCCAACGACTTCCTCACCGACCTCCTCATCCGCACCGTCCGCGACACCGAACCCGCACCCGTCATCGCCACCGTCGCCGGCCACGGCGGGGCCGGCGCCTCCACCCTCGCGCTCGCCGCCGCCACCGACGCCGCCCGCGACGGCCGCACCACCCTCCTCATCGACCTCGACCACACCGGCGGCGGCATCGACACCGCCGCCGGCCTCGCCGCCCAACCCGGCTGGCGCTGGCCCTCGCTCGCCGCGGGCACCGGCCCGCTCGACCCCGAACGGCTCCTCGCCGGCCTCCCCAAACGCGGCGGCCTGCACCTGATCGCCCCTGACCCGCGCAACCCCGCCGAAGTGTCCGCCGCGGCCTTCGACCGCGTCCTGCGGGCCGCCCGCCTCGCCGCCGACCTCGTCATCGTCGACCTCCCGCGCACCCGCACCGACGCGGCCGCAGCGGCCGCCGTCGCCGCCCGCGCCATCGCGGTCGCCATCGGACCGGGCTCGCGCTCCTGGGAAGCCGCCCGCAGCGTCACCGCCGCCTACGGCCTCCACAGCGCCCACATCGGCGCGGTCCTGCGCGGCGACGCCGAACGGCGCCCACCCGGCGTCGCCTGGGACGGCCCGCGCGAAGCCGACTGGCACGAACCGCCCGTGTGGGGCCGCATCCCCAGCGACCGACGCCTCCCGGTCCTCCTCCGCCAAGGCCGCCTGCCCCGAGGCCGGGCCGGACGCGGCATCCGCGACCTCACCAAGGCACTCGCCGAACCGCGACCGCGAGGCGAACTGGCCCTCCCCGACCCGACCGGAGCGGCCCGATGAACCTCGCCCTCCTCACCCGAGTCCGCCGCCAACTCGCCGCCCAGACCCAACCGGGCGCCGACCGCGGCCGCACCCGCGGCTGGACCCACCGCTCCGCCAAGGCCGACATCGTGAAAGCCCTCTGCGCGACCGGCGCCGCGCCACCCGACCAGGCCTCACTCCTCCAACTCTCGGCGGCCCTGAGCGACGACCTCGTCGGCGCGGGCCCGCTCCAACCACTGCTCGACGACCCCGAGGTCACCGACGTCGTCGTCAACGGCACCGGCGGCGTCTGGGCCGACCGCGGTCAAGGCCTCCAACCCGTACCGGTCCGCCTCGGCCGCCCCGAGACGATCCGCGCCCTCGCCTGCCGCCTCGCTGCCGCGGCCGGCAGACGCCTCGACGCCGGAAGCCCCTACGCCGACGTGCGACTGCCCGACGGCACCAGGTTCCACGCGGTACTCGCCCCGATCGCGGCCTCCGGCCCGTACCTGTCCTTCCGCACCCACCGGTCCAAGGCGTTCACGCTCACGCAGCTCGTGGAGGCGGACACGCTGACCGCGAGCATGGCCGACCTGCTGCCGCGCATCGTGAAAGCCCGGCTCGCGTTCATCGTCACGGGCGGCACCGGCACCGGCAAGACGACGCTCCTGGCGAGCCTGCTCTCCCACGCGCCCAAAGAAGAACGCATCGTCATCGTCGAAGACGCCGCCGAACTCGCGCCCGACCACCCGCACACGCTCACACTCGAAACACGCCCGGCGAACATCGAAGGCGCCGGCGCGGTCGACCTGGCCGCGCTCGTCCGCCAGTCGCTGCGCATGCGACCGGACCGGATCGTCGTGGGCGAGTGCCGCGGCGCCGAGGTGATCGAACTGCTCGGCGCACTGAACACCGGCCACGAAGGCGGTGCGGGCACCCTGCACTGCAACGCCGCAGCGGACGCGCCGGCGCGCCTCGAAGCGCTCGCGCTTCCGCACGGGCTGCCGCGAGAAGGCCTCCACGCCCAGCTCGTGGCCGCACTCCGCGTCATCATCCACCTGCGACGCAACGGCACCGGCCGCCAAGTCACCGAGATAGCCCTGATCGAGACCGGCGACGCCCGAACCCGGCAACTGACCGTCTCCACCGCCTGGACCCGCCACGGCCCGGGCCCCAGCGCCGGCATCCTCGAACGCCTCCTGAAGGAGCGCAACGCATGAGCGGCCGGAATCTGACCCTGCCGCCACCGAACACAAGGGAGCACCGCCCATGACCGCCACCGCATTCGCGCCGCCACCCGGACGCCGTCGCTGCAGCACCGTCGCCCGCGCGCGAACGGCCCATGCGACTACCCGACACGAAGCGACGCGCACAAGAACACGGCTACACGCCTCGGCACAGTGCAACGACACGACGCCAACCGTGGACCGGCGCGACGCCCGCCGCACCGCGGAAGGCGGCACCGCATGACCGCCGTCGCCATCGCACTCGTCACCCACCGGCCGAAGACCGCCGCGTCGATCACCGCCCTGCTCACCGCGAGCCTCGCCGCCTGGCTCGCCGGATACCGCCACGACGGCGGCCTCGGGCCGCTCGCCGCAGCGACCGCCGGGGCGGTCACCGCGATCTACACCGCGGCCGCGGTCATCGCCTGGCATCTCGCCCTGCGCCGCAAACGACTCCGCGAAGCCCGCCGCGCCGCCGCCGACACCGTCGCCCACCTGGCAGCCGACCTCGCCGCCGGGACCGATCCGGCCCGCGCCGTCGCCGCCGCCGAACCCGAATGGCCCGCCGAAGCCACCGCCACCGCGCGCCGCCTCCGGGCCGCACTCCGCATCGCCGCCGAACTCGGCGCACCCGCCGCGGAACTCTGCCGCAGGCTCGCCGACCACCTCCGCGACGACGACCAAGCGGCCGCCCGCGCCGGGGCCCAAACCGCTTCGATCCGCGCCACCGCCGCACTCCTCGTCGCCCTGCCCGTCGCCGGAGTCGCACTCGGCGAGGTCGCGCTCGGCGTCGAAGCCGTCGCGTTCCTCTTCGCCAGCCCGGCCGGCCTCGGCGCGGCCGCGACCGCGATGGGCCTCCAAGCCGCCGGCCTCGCCTGGACCGGCGCACTCGTCAACGCCGTCACACCGAGGAGCTCCTGATGCTGCGCAAACTCATCGGCCCGCTCGCAGGCGTCGCCGCCGCCATCGCGGTCGGCGGCCCTACCGGCGTCATCGCGGGCTTCGCCGCCTGGTGGATCACCGCCCGCCTCCTCCGCGCCGACCCTGACCGCGCCGAGCGCAACGCCGCCGAACGACTCGCCCCGTCCTGGCCCTGGACGCTCGACCTCCTCGCCGCCTGCATGCGCGCCGGGACGCCATTCCCGCAGGCCGCGTTCGCCGTCGCCGAGACCGACGACCCCGCGATAGGCGAACGCCTCAACCGCTTCGCCGGAGCCATCCACCTCGGCGCCACTGCGGCTGAAGCCCTGCCGGAACTCGGCAGGCTCCCCGGAGCCGCACGCCTTGCCCGCCAACTCGACCGGTCCGGCGACTCCGGCGCCGCCATCGCCGCAGGCCTCGAACAACTCGCGACCTCACTGCGATCAGAACTCCGCACCCGCACCGAAGAACGCGCCGGACGCGCCGCAGTGGCCCTCGTCGGCCCGCTGTGCCTGTGCTTCCTGCCCGCGTTCGTCATCGCCGGCATCGGCCCGGTGGTGCTCGGCATCGTCACCGAGACCCTGGCCCCCGGCCTCTGAGCCAACCGACCCCCGGGCACACCGCCCGGAAACCGAAGAGAGGAAACCGCAATGCGCTCGAACACCCACACCACGACTCCCCTCCCGACCCGCCGCGACCGCCGGGCACCGTCACGACCCGGCACCTCGAACGCCTCCTGCCGCCCCGAAAGCCGCAGGCAACCCGTCTGCCGCCCCGGCGGCACCCACCCGTGGCCCGCATGCGGCCGACACTGCGCCGACGACCCGAGCGGCACCGCCGCAACCGACCGCACCGAGCCGCGACGCGACGCGACCGTCCGCACCGCCCCGGCATCCCGGAGCACCGCACCTACCGCACCGCCCGCTCCGGAACGAACCCCTGCCCCGAAAGCCGCGACCCGAACCTGGTCGCCCGGCTCGAACCGCAGCCGGACACCGATCACCGCAGGACCCTCGAACCTCACCGACGACCGACCGCAACCCGCGAAACGCCGCCCGAGCCCGAGGCCGCGAGACGAATGGAGCCCCGGCCGCATGCGCGGCACCACGAAACCCAGCTGGGGCCAACAGTTCGCCTCCCGCATGCGCGGCGACAGCGGCATGAGCACCGCCGAATACGCGGTCGGCACCCTCGCCGCCGTCGCCTTCGCCGGCGTCCTCCTCAAAGTCCTCACCTCCGGCGCAGTCCAAGGCGCCCTGTCCGAACTCATCGAACGGGCCCTGTCATGAGGAGCCGCCGAGCCGCACCCAGGAACCGGACCAGACCCGACCCGCCTGCGCCGCCGGCCGTCGAACACCGCAGAGCCCCGGCGACAGCGCTCAAGCGCCGCGGCCGAGGCAAAGCGACACGCCGCAAGCCGACCCGCGACGCCGATCGCGTCGAACGCCGAGGACCCGAAAGCGGCTTCGTGACCGCCGAACTGGCAGCCGCCCTGCCCGCCGTGGTCGCCATGCTGGCACTCGGCCTCTGGGCCGTCTCCACGGTCGGGATGAAGGTCCGCGCGATCGACGCCGCCAACAGCGCGGCGATAGCCGCCGCCCGAGGCGAAGACCCGCAAGCGGTCGCGGCCGCCTACCTGCCCGACGGGGCCTCGGTCACGGTCACGACCGACGACACCGTGGCACGGGCCGCGGTCGCGGCCCCGGTCCGGCCGCTCGGCCCGCTCACGCCGCCGATGACGATCACCGCCGCCGCGGCCGCACCGATGGAACCGGGCCTGCCCCAATGAGAAAGGACAAGTGCGAGGCCCGAGCCCGAACTGCGGCGCAAGAGAGGAGCAGGAAGAGAGCACCCGCCGCTGCAGGGAAGGAACGAGGTTCGGCGACGGTCCTGGCGACCGGAGTGACAGCCGCGCTCTTGGCCGCGGCGGTGGCCTTCACGGCCCTCGGCCAAGCGAGCGCCGCCCGCCATCGGGCCCAGGGCGCGGCCGACGCCGGGGCGCTGGCCGGTGCCGCGCGGGTCCTGTTCGGCGAAGGCGAGGCGTGCGCGGCGGCGCAGGCGATGGTCGAGCGCTCTGAGGCCGAGTTCCGAGCATGCGAGGTGAGCGGACTCGAGGTGACGGTCCACGTCGAGGAGAACCCGAACGGCCTCCCCGGGGCCTTCGGCCCGGCCCGGGCGGTCTCCCGTGCAGGCCCGGTAGCCGTCGAATAGCGGCGCACCGCGTGTGGTGCCCAGGCGCCTGGGCACCACACGCGACGACGAAAGACCGGTCCCGGCGGCCTGGCCTTGGCCGCCGGGACCGAGAACGACACAGGTCTTCAGCTTCTCTATTGGTGTGCTGGTAGGCGGAGGGTGGGCACGGGGAGGGGAGGGGCCCGGAAGACCTCCGCCCGCGGCGGAGGAGAACGGCCGCCGGCCGGCCCCATCCCGCGCAGGAGGGGCGAGTCGGCGGTGCGGGGCAGTGCTTTCGGCCCATCCGCCCCCGCCGTTCGGTCGAGGCGACGTTGCCTGGTGGGGCATGTCGGCCACTCTCCGGTGTGTCCTTAGCCCTCGGGCGGGACTGGCGAGGCTTCGGCTGTCTAAACTCGCGCCATGGAGAAACACCGTTCTTCACCTGCCGCGGCGCCCGCGACCCGGTCGCCCGGCCGCCGCACGTACCTCATGTGCCGCCCCGCCTACTACGCCGTCGAGTACGCCATCAACCCTTGGATGGACACGACCGCCCCCGTCGACGCCGCGCTCGCCTGCGCCCAGTGGGAAGCCCTCGTCGACGCCTACACCGCCCTCGGCCACGAGGTCGTGCGCCTCGAGCCCGAGCCCGGCCTGCCCGACATGGTCTACGCCGCCAACGGCGCCTTCGTCGTCGACGGCATCGCCTACGGTGCGAGCTTCCGCTACCCCGAACGCCGCCCCGAGGCCGACGCCCACGAGAAGTGGTACCGCACCTCCGGCTGGAAGTACGCCGAGCCCGAATTCATCAACGAGGGCGAAGGCGACTTCACCTACCTGCCCGGCCGCGAGCTCATCCTCGCCGGCTGGGGCTTCCGCACCGACGCCCGCGCGCACGCCGAGGCCGCCGACGTCTTCGGCCGCCCCGTCGTCTCGCTGCGCCTGATCGACCCGAGCTACTACCACCTCGACACCGCGCTCGCGCCCCTCGACGACGACAACATCGCCTACTTCCCGGAGGCCTTCGCCCCCGGCAGCCGCCTCCTGCTCGAGCGGCTCTTCCCCGACGCGGTGATCGCCGACGCCGAGGACGCCGCCGGGTTCGGCCTGAACTTCGTGTCCGACGGTCGCAACGTCGTCGTCAACGCCGAGGCCGCCGGTTTCGCCCGCAAGCTCAACGACGCCGGGTACGAGACCGTCCCCGTCGACCTCTCCGAGCTCAAGAAGGGCGGCGGCTCAGTCAAGTGCTGCACCGCCGAACTGCGCCCGTAACCCCGTAGCACCGACCGAGGGCCGGTGCGCCAGCGAACGCTGGCGCCCGGCCCTCGGGCTTCGGGGGGGATCGGGTCTCAAGGATGCGGGCCGCGACCTGCCAGGGCGCGCGGGAGCCGCCCCGCCGCCCGCATCCCGGTCTCAGCAGGGATTGAGGGACATCGTGGTCTCGAGGCCGCTCGGCTGGAAGCCGGTCGGCCGGGGCGCGCGGGTCCGGGGGCCGTTGATCGCAGTGTCGTCGGCGACGGCGCGCACGGGCGGCGCCGGGCGCTCCTCGGCCGCCACGACCGGCGGCAGGAACGAACGCGGCGACGGCTGGCGCCGCTGCGCGGGCACCGCGGCCGAGGTGGTGAGGCGCGGGTCCGGGGCGGGGAACGGGCTCGTCGGGTGGCCGGCGCCGACAGGGAGCACGTCGGCCAAGGCGGTGCGCATCAGGGAGATCCGCTTGAGCGAGACGGTGTTCTCGGTCCGCGGCAGCGCGACCGTGTCCTCGTTGTGGTCCAGCGACACCGCGTCCTCGACCAGGCCGAGGTCGGCGAACGCCGAAGCGCTGCCGAGGCGGTCGGCGGCGGGCCGGGCGTCGGCCTTGGGACGGCGGAACGCGCGCGCCAGGAGCGCGTCGATGCGCCAGACCCGCTTGGCGTGCGTGGCGGGGAGCCAGAAGTGCCAGCGGTGCGGCTCGGTCGCGCCCGGTCCTTCGAGGACGGTGAAGTTGAGTTCGACGCCGGGTCCGGCCGGGTCGGCCGACCAGCGCAGGTTCTCGATCGCGGCGACGGGCGCGTCGAGGCAGAGGCGGACGCGGCCGAGGAGTCGCGACTGGCGGGTGACGACCATGCGCTCGCCGGTGAGCATCAGGACGTGGTCGCCGCTGCCGAGGCCGTCGGAGCCGACGCAGCGGCTCAGCAGGGACACCTGGTCTCCGGACCCGATGTTGCGTCGCAGGAGCGGGACGTGCCGGGCGAGTGCCGTCGAGGTCAGGCCCGCCTCGGCCGAACAGGCGAGCATCGTGCGGGAGAAAAGGTCCATCTGCTTGCACCCCACAGAAATCCGTGTGCGCCCGCAATTGCGACGCGCTCTCGGAAGGAGTAACGGCAATCCGCATATGCAAGTTACGGCTACGAGGTGGCCTTCCCCACAACTCACTCCTTCGGGCGAGCCGGATCGTCCAGCGAGGGTTCAGTCCTCGGGCGCGAGGCCGGTGTCGGGGCCGAGATCCTGCTGGTCAAGGGGCTCGAGTTCCAGTTCGGGCACGAGCGCCTCGCGGTTACGGGTCTCGCGGTCGGCTTCGACCTCGCCCCGGGTCTCGGCGTCGAGTGCCGCGTCGAGGTCGACGTCGGGCTGCTCCTGCGATTCGGCCTCGCTCCGGGCCTCGGCTTCGAGTTCGACGGCTCGGTCGAGTTTGAGGTCGAGCTCGATGTCGAGTCCGAGTTCGTCGAGGTCGATCGCGTCCCAGTCGCGGAGGTCCTCCCAGTCGCCGCTCCAGTGGTCGGGCCAGGCGGGCGACTCGTCGTCTCCAGTGCCGCCGGGCGTCTCGTCCTCGCCCGATTCCTCGGGCGGACACGGGCCGTCCTCTTCCTCGACCGGGACCAGCTGCGGCGGCGCGCTCTCAGGGACGCGTCCGTCGTCCGGTTCGCGCGGGGCGCCGCCCGCGTCGTCGGCCTCGCCGATCCGCTCGGCCTGCGGCTCGGCGGCCGGACTGATGGCGATCCGCGGTTCCGGGCCGGGGCCGAGCGGCCCGCCGTCCCCGCCCGCCACGCCTACAGGGTCGGGGGTCTCGGCTTCGATGACCACCGTCTGAGGTTCGTAGTCGAGCGGCTCGATGCCGTCGCCGCCGCCGTAGAGGTCCTTCGCGAAGGTCCAACCGATCAGCGAGAAGGCCGCCACGGTCCCGGCGCTCACGCCGACCATGGCGAACCAGATGCCCACCGGCCAGTGTCCCCCCTGGTCGCTGCCTTTGCCGCGCACCGCGCGCTCCTTCCCGCCACCCCCGTGCGACGAAACGGCCGTTCAGGACCGATGATGTCGATGGCTCGACCGATCACTACTGTGCGTCAGTCTCTCGTCCCGAATAGTAATGGGACGGCGGCTATGGCGCACACCACCCAAGACTTTGGGATGCTTGGATACACCGGAATACGAATATGAGGAGGCATCAATGGGCGACACACCGCGTCCTGCCAAGAAGACGGCCAAGAGCCGTCCGAAACCCGCCTCAGCGAACGAACCAGAGTTCGTGCAACTGCTGACTCCGGAGGGTCAGCGCGTCAAGCATCCCGACTACGACATCACCCTCACCGACGACGAGTACCGCGGCCTCTACCGCGACCTCGTCATCACCCGCGAACTGGACGCCCAGGGCACCGCCCTGCAGCGCCAGGGGCAGCTCGGCCTGTGGCCGAGCCTCCTCGGCCAGGAGGCCGCCCAGGTCGGCTCCGGCCGGGCCCTCAAACCGCAGGACACGGTCTTCCCGGCCTACCGGGAGCTCGGCGTCCAATGGTGCCGGGGGATCGACCTCATCTCGTCGTTCGCGCTCTTCCGCGGGACCGACCTCGGCGGCCGCGACGTGGCCGCCGACCGCTTCAACATGTACGCGATCGTCATCGCCTCGCAGACCCTCCACGCCGCCGGCTATGCCATGGGCGTGGCCATGGACGGCGCGGTCGGCAACGACGACGGCGAGGCCGTCGTGGTCTACCACGGCGACGGCGCCACCAGCGAAGGCGACTTCAACGAGGCGCTCATCTGGGCCGGGGTGTTCAACTCCCCGCTGGTGCTGTTCTGCCAGAACAACCAGTACGCGATCTCGGAGACGAACGCCCGCCAGTTCCGGCTGCCGCCGTACCGCCGCGCCGAGGGCTTCGGCGTCCCGGGCACCCTCGTGGACGGCAACGACGTCCTGGCCACCTACGCGGTCACCCAGGCCGCGCTCGACCGCGCCCGCCGCGGCGAGGGCCCCAGCCTCGTGGAGGCCTACACCTACCGGATGCAGCCCCACACCACGTCCGACGACGCCACGCGCTACCGCGACGAGGCCGAGCTGGACTTCTGGCGCGCGAAGGACCCGATCGTCCGCTACCGCAAGTGGCTCAGCGCCGAAGGCCTCGCCGACGAGTCCTACTTCGCCGCGGTCGACACCGAGGCCGGCGAGCAGGTCCGGGCGCTGCGCGCCCGCGTCATGGCGCTCACCGACCCGGAGGTGACCGAGATGTTCGACAACGTGTACGCCGAGATGCCCCCCGGCATCGCGGCCCAGCGGGCGGAGGCGGTCGAGTTCCAGGCCTCCCTCGAGGAAGGGAGCGACGTCCGATGACCACCATGTCCATGATCAAGGCCTTGAACGAAGGCCTGCGCCGCGTCCTGGAGGACCAGCCGAAGTCGCTCGTCATGGGCGAGGACGTGGGCCGCCTCGGCGGCGTCTTCCGCGTCACCGACGGCCTGCAGAAGGACTTCGGGTCCGACCGCATCATCGACACCCCGCTCGCCGAATCCGGCATCATCGGCACCGCGATCGGCCTCGCCCTGCGCGGCTACCGGCCGATCTGCGAGATCCAGTTCGACGGCTTCGTCTACCCCGCCTTCGACCAGCTGGTATCCCAGCTCGCGAAGATCCCCAACCGCTCCGGTGGGCGCGTGCGCCTGCCCGTGGTCGTGCGCATCCCCTACGGCGGCGGTATCGGCGCGATCGAGCACCACTCGGAATCCCCCGAGGCGTACTTCGCGCACACCGCCGGCCTCAAGGTGGTCACCTGCTCGAACCCGAACGACGCCTACTGGATGATCCAGCAGGCCGCCGCCGGGGACGACCCGGTGATCTTCTTCGAGCCCAAGCGCCGCTACCACTCCAAGGACGACGTCGACACCGAGAGCGCCGGCCTGGACCTGTACCGCGCCCGCACCCTCCGCGAGGGCCGCACCGCGACCCTCATCGCCTACGGCCCCACCGTGGACGTGGCGATGAACGCCGCCGCCGCGGCGGCCGAAGAGGGCCTCGACCTCGAGGTCATCGACCTGCGCTCGCTCTCCCCGATCGACTGGGAGCCGCTCTTCGCCTCCGTGCGCAAGACCGGCCGCGCCGTCGTCGTGCACGAAGCGCCCGGCAACATCGGCGTCGGCGCCGAGGTCGCCGCGCGCCTCTCCGAGGAGTGCTTCTACTCCCTGGAGTCCCCCGTCCTGCGGGTGACCGGCTATGACGTCCCTTATCCGGCGAGCCGCCTCGAAGACGACTACCTTCCGAACCTGGACCGGGTGCTCGACGCCGTCGACCGGTCGCTCGAGTACTGAGGAGCGGACATGGGTCAGAGGATCACGTTCAACCTGCCCGACCTCGGTGAGGGACTCACCGAGGGCGAAGTCGCCGCGTGGCTCGTGGAGCCGGGCGGCGAGGTCAAGCTCAACCAGCCGTTCGTGGAGGTCGAGACCGCCAAGGCCCTCGTCGAGGTGCCCAGCCCCTACGACGGGGTGCTCGCCGAGCACCACGCCGAAGCGGGCGAGACCATCGACGTCGGCAAGCCGCTCGCCAGCTTCGAGGTCGAAGGCGCCGAAGCGCCCCCGGCCGAGAAGAAGAAGGACGAGCGCACGCCGAACCTCGTCGGCTACGGCGCCCGCGAGGCCGGGTCGAAGCGCCGCAAGCGCCGCACCGGCGACGCCCCCGCGGCCGCCGCCGCGCCCGCCCCGGCGGCGCCCGCGCCCGTCGCACCGCCGGCCCCCGCACCGGCCCCGGCCGCGGCACCCGCCGCGTCCGGACCGGTGCTCGCCAAGCCCCCGGTGCGCAAGCTCGCCAAGGACCTCGGCGTCGACCTCGCGACGGTCGTCCCGACCGGCCCGAACGGCACGGTCTCCCGCGCCGACGTCGAAGCAGCCGTGGCCGCCCCGGCTGCGGCGGCCCCGGTGAAGATCACGGCGTCCGCGGAAGACCAGCGCATCCCCATCAAGGGCGTCCGCAAGCTCACCGCGCAGAACATGGTCGCCTCCGCGTTCACCGCCCCGCACGCCACGGTCTTCCTCACCTGCGACGTCACCGGCATGATGGAGACGGTCAAGGAGTTCAAGGCGCGCAAGGAGTTCGCCGACGTCAAGGTCACGCCGCTGCTGTTCGTGGCCAAGGCGGTCCTCCTGGCCGCCCGCCGCCACCCGATGATCAACGCCCAGTGGGACGAAGCGGCCCAGGAGATCGTCGTCAAGCACGACGTGAACCTCGGCATCGCCGCCGCCACCCCGCGCGGCCTGGTCGTCCCGAACGTCAAGGCCGCCCAGGACCTGACCCTGGTCGAACTCGCCGAGGCCCTCACCTCGCTGGCGCGCACCGCCCGCGAGGGGAAGACCACCCCGGCCGACATGGCCGGCGGCACCGTCTCGATCACCAACGTCGGCGTCTTCGGCATCGACACGGGCACCCCGATCCTCCCTCCGGGGGAGTCGGCGATCCTCGTGTTCGGCGCCGTCCGGCCGCAGCCGTGGGTGCACGAGGGCGAGATCGCCGTCCGCCAGGTGACCACCCTCGGACTGTCCTTCGACCACCGGCTCATCGACGGGGAACTGGGTTCGCAGTTCCTCGCCGACGTCGGCGCGTTCCTGCAGCATCCAGGGGAAACACTGCTCGCCTGGACGTGATCAAGGGCACCGACGAATCGTTGGCGGATCCCAGCATTCGGTGTTGTAATTGAGGCACGGAAACAACGAGGAAACATAACTTCGAAGCTTCCGACCGTCTCAGACAGCTGAGACCGCGAACTTTATCTCCTCCCATTGGTGCGGAGGACAGCGCCGAGTTCCCGCACCATTGAGACCCTCTCCAGGGGGTTCTCACACCGGCCGGGTGCCGCGATTGCCATGAGGGGTGGGCAACCGCTGGCACCCGGCCTTTTTCGCACCCTCCACTCCCGAGCGCCGCCTCCCCGCCCGCAAGGCCTTCCGGCTCCCGCTCAGTAACCCTGTCGAGTGATCGCAAGCGCCGCTGCGGTACCGTGTGACGCGTCTGGCGTGCCCCCAAGACGCCAGGCCGGAAGCAGCATTGAGGAGCAGCCGTGACCTCCGAGCAAGGCAACCCGCCTGAAAAGGGCGAGGGCAGCGAAGACCAGAACGCCGCCGAACCGGTCCCCGCGACCGACGCCGCGGCCCCGAGCCCCGAGCCGGCGAGCCCCGACGCGGGCGCCGCCCCCGAGGCCCCCGCTGCCGACGAGCGCCCGGCCGAACCCGCGCCGCAGGCCGAGGCCGCACCCGCCGAGGCCGCTCCGGCCGAACCCGCTCCTGCCGAGGCCGCTCCGGAACCCGAAGCGCCCCAGGACGAAGCCCCCGCTCCCGAGGCCCCCGCCGCGCCCTCGATCGACGAAGGCGTCACCGCCGCAGTCCCGACCTCCGCTCTCGCGGACGCCGAGATCCCGGCCGCCCCCGCCGCCGACGTCCCGGCCCCCGCGCCGGAACCCGAAGCGCCGCAGGCCGCTCCGCAGGCGCCCTCTGTGGATGAAGGCGCCACGCAGGCGATCCCGACCGCCGCCTCGATCAACATCGACATCCCGGCCGCTCCCGCCGCCGACACCGCGCCCGAGCAGGTCGCCCCCGCCGCCCCGGAACCGCCTGCCCCGCAGGCGTCGCCGTCGGGCGCGCAGTTCGATGAGGACGGCACGCAGATCCTGCGCCTCGGTCCCTCGCAGCCGTCCACCCCGGCCCCGGCGGCCCCGCCCGCCCCCGCCGCGGACCCGTACGAAGAGCACACGCAGGTGCTGCCGCCCCAAGGCGTCTCGGGCTTCAACGCCCCCGCGCCCTACGGCGAGCAGGCCCAGACGCCCTCTTCGGCATGGCCCTCGCCCCCGCCGAACCCGCTCGCCAACCAGGCCGCCCCGCAGCCGCCGGCGCCGAGCCCGGTCCAGTCGTCCGGCGCGGTCCCGCCCCCGCCGCCCCCCGCGGCCAACCCGTACGCGCAGCCGCAGTCGGCCTACCAGGCCCCGCCGCCTCCGGCCGCCCCGCTGCCGCCGACGCAGTCGGACGACACCCAGAAGCTCATCATCGGCGCGCACAACCCGCACAGCGAGCCGCCCGCGATGGCCCCGGGCTACGACCCGAACCAGGCCGCGCAGTCGCAGCCCGCGATGGGCGCGCAGTACTCGCAGCCGGGCATGCCGCCCGGGTCCGTGCCCCCGGGCTACGCGACCGGTCCGGTGCCCGAGCAGGGCGGCGGCAAGAAGAAGCTGCTGCCGATCCTGGCGATCGTGGCCGCGCTGGTCGTGGTCGCGGCCGGTGTGGGCGTGTACTTCCTGCTGTTCGCCGCGCCGAAGTTCGAAGAGAACGGCTGCGTCCGCCACACGAGCGGCGACCAGGCCGAGGCGATCGACTGCGCCGACGCCAAGGAGGGCGAGGACTACGAGATCGTCCAGAAGGTCGGCGACGGCCAGGAATGCGCCGACGCGGGCCGCGAGACCCTCACCGTCGGCGAGGACGTCTACTGCCTGACCCTCCTCGGCGCCCCCGCCGAAGGCGAAGGCGGCGGCGAACCGACCGACGACGAGTCTTAACCACAAACCACCCGATGGGCCGATAAAAGATGATAAATCCGGCCTAAAGGGACCCCTGGTTCAAAAATACCGGGTGGGTACGACATCGTTTCGGGCCGACGGGGTAACCCCGTCGGCCCGAAACGTAATGTGAGGCCGCTTCAAAATGGGCCGCCGTGCACGAAGCACGGACCGCTTGCGAGCTACGCTCGCCCGATGGCACAGCCCAGCAAGCAGTCCCGCGTCCGCGGCGCCGAGCTCGTCGGCCGCGGCTGGCTCAACACCGGTGGCCGTCGACTCGACCTCGAGAGCCTGCGCGGCAAAGTTGCGATTCTCGACTTCTGGACCTTCTGCTGCATCAACTGCCTCCATGTCCTCGATGAGCTCCGCCCGCTCGAGGAGAAGTACGGCGACGCCCTCGTCATCATCGGCGTCCACTCCCCGAAGTTCGAGCACGAGCGCGACCCGCAGGCCCTCGCCGCGGCCGTCGAGCGCTACGGCGTCGAGCACCCAGTCCTCGACGACCCCGACCTCAAGACCTGGGACGCCTACGCCGCCCGCGCCTGGCCCACCCTCGTCGTCCTCGACCCCGAGGGCTACGCGGTGTCCACCATGGCCGGTGAAGGCCACGTCGAGGCCCTCGACGCGATCATCGGCGACCTCGTCGCCACCCACACCGCCCGCGGCACCCTCGACCCCGAGGGCAGCCCGTACGTGGCCGCGCCGCCCGCCGAGACCGCGCTCCGCTTCCCCGGCAAGGCGATCGAGCTGCCGGGCGGGGACGTCCTGGTCTCCGACTCGGCCCGCCACCGCCTGGTCCGCTTGGCCCCCGATCTCGAGACCGTCGTGTCGGTGATCGGCACCGGGGAGCGCGGCCGCGCCGACGGGGCCGAGGCCCGGTTCAACGAACCGCAGGGCCTCGCGCTCCTCCCCGCCGAAGTCGCGGCCGAGGTCGGGTACGACCTCGTCGTCGCCGACACCGTGAACCACCTCCTGCGCGGGGTCCGCCTCGCCGACGGGGCCGTCACCACCGTCGCGGGGACCGGCAAGCAGTGGCGCATGGACAACGGGACCAGCGCCGCCCTCGAGGCGGACCTGTCCTCGCCCTGGGACCTCGCCTGGTTCGAGGGCAAGCTGGTCGTCGCCATGGCCGGCATCCACCAGCTCTGGTACTTCGACCCGCTCGCCGGCACCGCGGGCGTGTACGCGGGCACCACCGTCGAGAGCCTCAAGGACGGCCCGCTCGACCAGGTGTGGATGGCGCAGCCGTCCGGGCTCGCCGCCGCGGGCGACCGGCTCTGGCTCGTCGACTCCGAGACCTCCGCGCTCCGGTACGTCGAGGACGGCGCGATGCACACCGCTGTCGGCCAAGGCCTCTTCGACTTCGGGCATGTGGACGGCCCCGCCGCCGACGCCCTCATGCAGCACCCGCTCGGCCTCGCCGTGCTCCCCGACGGGCGGATCGCCGTCGCGGACACCTACAACGGCGCCCTCCGCGCCTACGACCCGGAGACCGCGACCGTCGCCACCCTCGCCGCGGGCCTCGCCGAGCCCAGCGACGTGATCGTCCTGGGCGGCAAGGTGTTCGTCGTCGAATCGGCCGCGCACCGCCTCACCGCGCCCGACCTCGGTGCAGCCGCCGTCTCCGGGCAGCACCACCGCGTCACCCGCAAGCGCACGAAGGTCGCGCCCGGCGCGCTGCGCCTCGAGGTCCTCTTCGAGCCGGCCGCGGGCCAGAAGCTCGACTACACCTTCGGCTCCCCGATCCAGGTCAGCGTCTCGGCCGACCCGCCCCAGCTCCTCGCCGAGGGCGCGGGCAAGGGCGAGGAGCTCGGCCGCGACCTCGTGCTCGCGGCTGGGCTGGGGCAGGGCGTCCTGCAGGTCGTCGCCCAAGCGGCGACGTGCGACGCCGAGGCGGCGCACCCCGCGTGCCACCTCACCCGACAGGACTGGGGCATCCCGATCGAGATCGCCGAGGACGGCGTCTCGACGCTGCGGCTGGTGCTGCGCGACTAGCCCCGAACTCGTGTGATCTCCTGCGGCACAGGTATTTCACCTGCGCGTCGCGTGTCATGGATCCGCACGGTCCTCATTGCGCATTACGTTGTTCGGATCGCACTGAAGCACGTCCTATCAGGGAGGAAACCGCTGTGACCTTGGCGCCGGTGGAAGAACGCTACTCCGACCACGAGCACTGGCTGGTGCTCAACGCCGCCGATCAGATCGTCACCGTGGGCAAGCTGCTCGAGCAGCAGGTCCGCACCCTCGAGTACCTCACCCCGGAGTACGCCGGCAGCCTCGCCGACTTCGAGCCCGACCTCACTCGCCTGAACGGCTAGCCCGAGCGGGCCGTCCGGCCGAATCCCGCGGGCTCGCCGCGGAGTAACGTCGGCCCGGACGCGAGAGGCGCGTCCCTCCGCCGGCGGCCCGCAGCGGCCGCGGACGGGGCCGGCAAGCCCGACGCGCGAAGGGCCGTCCCGGCGCCGGCGCATCCCGCAGGGGCGCGCCGCGAACGGGCACTCAACGGGCACTGAGCGGCACCTGGCATCACCGCGCCGGGACGGCTCCCTCCGCGCCGCTACGCTGAAAGCGAAGTCGCGCCCCAGCGGCGCGGCCGCGTCGCACCGCGCTGATACCGTCGATGAGTGGAATCTTTCGAGCGGCCTTTCGGCGACGAGAACGGCCCCGTCCAAGCCCCGATGCACCCAGCCTGGATCCGCATCATGCCGTGCAGTATCGAGCTGTTCCGCACTGTCCCCTCCGTGAACCCGTTCCCCGCGAGCTGGTGGGCCGACGCCTTCCCCGAGGACGACATTTGGAACGAGCCCGTCTGGTGCGACCCGGGCGACGTGGACGACTGGATCGCCGAGGCCTCCGAGCACCACCTGGGCGCGTCTCAGGAGGTCATCGAGAAGGAGGCCCGCGAGGAGTACGACCGGGCCACCGCCGAGCGCAGCGAGCGCATCGACACCTTCACCACCCACTGCCGCCGCGCCGGCCTGCCCGTGCCGCACACCGTGCGCGACCTCCTGGAGTTCCTGCTCGCCCTGGGCCTGTACCGCTCCGAGATGCGCGACGGGAAGCTCTACGTCGCGCCCATGCTCTACATCAACCCGTTCGACGTGCTCGCCTTCGACAAGGTCGAGGCCATCGAGGAGGCCGCCGACCAGCGCGGCGACCTCGAGGAGCTGACGGCGATCGCGATCCGCCGGGTCGGGGGGATCGAGTACGAGTTCGACGACGAGGGCCGCTTCACGCTGCCCGGCGGCGCGAAGTCGGCCACCGTGCAGGTGAGCCTGGCCGCGCTCGCCGAGGACGCGGGCGTCCCGGCCCCGGTGATCCGGGGGATGCTCATGGAGCTCGCCGAGGACGGGGACGTGGCCGGGTCGGTCGACCTGGGCCAGGTCGGGATCGCGGAGGAGTTCACGCTCACCGCCTCCGACGACCTGCTCGGCGGCTACCCGAACGACGAGCTGCTGCCGCCCGAGCACGCCTGAGTCGTCCCTGTTGTCCGGTCCGCTCTGAACGGCGACTGGACGGATGCGACGCGGACCGCATTCCATTCACGCTCAGTTCACCTTCGCGTTCACCTGCGTGCACCTCGATGGCGTTCCATGAGGGCAGGACACGTTAACGGCGGTTGACATTCGGTGATTGGAGTTCGCGTGACCGTGAACGAGACTGGTACCCGCGCCCAGGCCCCCATCGCGGGCCTCGCCCCGCAGGGCCGCACGGGTGCCCCGACGCAGACCGAGACGGTCATCGACCTCAAGGGCGTCGACATCCACTACGGGCGCGTCCACGCCGTCCGCGACGTGTCGCTGCCGGTGGCGCGCAACCAGATCACCGCGATGATCGGCCCGTCGGGCTGCGGCAAGTCGACGGTGCTGCGGTCGATCAACCGCATGAACGACCTCATCCCGGGCGCGAAGGTCTCCGGGTCCATCTCCTTCCACGGCCAGGACATCTACGGTTCGGGCGTCGACCCGATCGCGGTGCGCCGCCACATCGGCATGGTCTTCCAGAAGGCGAACCCGTTCCCGAAGTCGATCTTCGACAACGTCGCCTACGGCCTGCGCATCAACGGCATGAAGGACAACCTGGCCGACCGCGTCGAGCAGGCGCTCCGCGGCGCCGCGCTGTGGGACGAGGTCAAGGACAACCTCAAGAAGAGCGCCCTGGCCCTCTCGGGCGGCCAGCAGCAGCGCCTGTGCATCGCCCGCGCGATCGCCGTGCAGCCGGAGGTCCTGCTCATGGACGAGCCGTGCTCGGCGCTCGACCCGATCGCGACCGCGCGCATCGAGGAGCTCATGACCGAGCTGGTGCGCGACTACACGATCGTGATCGTCACGCACAACATGCAGCAGGCGGCGCGCGTCTCCGACGCGACGGCGTTCTTCTCGGCGGCGGTCGACGACGCGGGCGAGCGGTACGGATTCCTCGTCGAGTTCGACGAGACGCAGCGCCTGTTCTCCAACCCGTCCGACTCGCGCACCGAGGACTACATCACCGGCCGCTTCGGCTAGGGCGGCAATGGGCTTACGGCGGCGCGGTCGAGGGGTCCGCGCCGCCGTTCCCGTGCCCGGAGCCAGGCATACGAAGAGGGGGCGGCCGTCAGGCCGCCCCCCTCGTGCGGTGCTAGAGGTCGTCGCCGCAGACGAAGCCGTGGGTGCGGCCCTCCATGTCGGTGACCGCCCAGTACCAGTCGCTGACGCATTCGCCGCCCTGGGCGGCCTTGTCGTCGTCGCTCATGTCGGCGACGGGCTCGTCGAGCATGATCGTGTCGACGACGGTGTAGAGCGCGAGGTCGGAGCCGCAGTCGATGCTCCACCAGCTGTCGCTGTCGTCGAAGCAGTCGCCCACGTCGGGCATGACCGGCAGGTGCGCGGGTTCGGCCGGGTCGGGGTTGCCGACGGCCTGGAGGCAGTACAGCGAGTCGAGCTTGCCGGAGGAGTAGACGTAGTCCCACTTCGTCCAGGCCTCGCCGAGGACGTTGGTGCCCCAGGTGTCGCCGCACATCGCGTAGACGGGGGCGGCGTCGGCGAGGTTGCCCTCCTCGTCGACGGCGATGTCGGCGGCGTCGTAGGTCTGGGCGGTGATCTCCCAGAACGCGTCGGCGCTGCCGCAGTCGACGAGGGGGCCGAGGCCGCTGCCGTCGACCTCCGACTCGTAGGGGAGGCACTGGCCGACTTCGGAGTCGGTCTCCTCGGCGGGCGTGGTCGCCTCGTCGTCGGGCGTGTTCTCGTTCTCGGAGGCGGACGCGGAGGTGTCCTCGCCGCCTTCGGCGGTGTCCTTCTCATTGCCCTTGATGTTCATGGTGACGAGCAGGACGGCGCCGAGCACGAGGACGGTGGCGCCGACGACGATGCCGCCGATGAGGCCGAGGTTCCGCTTGGGCGGTTCGGGCGGGAGGGCCGGGCCGCCGTAGGGGCTCCCGGATTCCTGGCCGTAGGGGGGCTGCCCTCCGCCGCCGTAGGGCGGCTGCTGTCCGCCGCCTGCGCCGTAGGCCGGCTGCTGGGGCTGGCCGCCGTAAGGGTTCTGGCCGCCGCCGTACGGCGACTGGTATCCGTAGCCGGGGGTTTGCGGCTGCTCCGGCGGGGGACCGTAATTCGGAGGGACAGTCATGTCAGCCACGCTATAGGGGCTTGTCAACGTTCCGGCGATCCGGGGTCGGCTCCGAGTAAGGAATGTCGCAGCTCAGCGGGGACGCGTGTGCGCGAACGCCCCCGCCCGTGCCCGGGTGCGAGGCAACGCACCGCGCATCGGGTTCGGGCCCGGGCGTGGCGGCCGGTGCCCGCCCGCCCGAATCAGCGGCTCAAAGAGTGTCCGGAAGGACGACCACGCGTTCGACCGTGTAGTCCTCCATGGCCGACCGCACGCCTTCGCGGCCCACGCCGGAGCCTTTGACGCCGCCGTAGGGCATCTGTTCGGCCCGGAACGAGGGCACGTCGCCGATGATGACGCCGCCGACGTCGAGGGTGCGGTGGGCGAGCATCGCCTGCGGCAGGCTCTCGGTGAAGACCCCGGCCTGGAGCCCGTACCGGGAGTCGTTGATCGCGGCGAGCCCGGTCTCGAAGCCGTCGACGCTCGCGAGGACGAGCACGGGCCCGAACACCTCCTCGCGCAGGACCTTCGCGTCGGGGCGGACGTTGGCGAGCACGGTCGGCTCGATGAGGGAGCCTTCGCGCGGGGCGCCGCCGCACAGGACCTTCGCGCCCTCGTCGACGGCCTCTTCGATCCAGGCCTCGACCCGCGCGGCGGCGTCGGCGCTGATGAGCGGCCCGACCTTGCACGACGGGTCGTTCGGGTCGCCCGAGGGCAGGGCCTTGACCTGCTCGGTGATGCGGGCGGCCATGTCGGCGTAGGCGGGCGCCTCGATGAAGACGCGCTGCACGGCGATGCAGGACTGCCCGGCCTGGTAGTTGCCGAACATCGCGATCCGCTCGGCCGCCCAGTCCCGCTTGGGGTAGTCGGCGCTGACGAGGACGGCGGCGTTCCCGCCGAGTTCGAGCGTCACGTGCTTGTCGGGGATGCGGCGCAGGATCTGCTTGCCCACCGGCCCGGAGCCGGTGAAGGAGACGACGGGCAGGCGCGGGTCGTCCACGAGCTGGTCGGCGCGGTGGTCGGGCACCGGCAGGACCGAGAGCATCGCGGGCGGCAGGTCCGTCTCGGAGAACAGGGCGCCGAGGTGGAGCGCCGAGAGCGGGGTCGCCGGGGCCGGTTTGACGACGATCGGGCAGCCCGCCGCGATCGCGGGCCCGACCTTGTGCGCCACGAGGTTCAGCGGGAAGTTGAACGGGGAGATGCCGAGCACGGGCCCGCGCGGGAAGCGCCGCACCAGCGCCAGGCGGCCTTCGGCGGTCGGGTCCGTGTCGAGCCGCTGCACGTCGCCGACGAACCGCCGGGCCTCCTCGGCCGCCCACCGGAACGTCGAGACGGCGCGCCGCACCTCGACGCGCGACCACGCGATGGGCTTGCCCGATTCGGCGGTGATGAGCTCGGCGCACGTCTCGGCCTCCTCGTCGAGGCGGCGGCGCACGTGCTCGAGGGCCTCGGCCCGGACGTGCGCGGGCAGGGCCGCGCATTCGCGGGCGGCTCCCGAGGCGGCGGCGACGGCGGCCTCCACCTGCCCGGCGGTCGCCCACGAGGTGGCGCCCACAGGGGACTCGTCATAGGGGTGGGTGACGAAGAACTCCTCCTCGCCGTGCTGCGGACGGCCTGCCACCCAAATCGGCGAAACGGGACGGAGACGTTGCGACATGCTTCCAGCCTACGGGTTCGAGCGCGTGCGGCGCTGCGGTTGGGGCGTGCCGATCCGATCGCCGCCGGGCGCGGCGCGAAACCGGAAGGGCCTGAGACGGGTCCGGTCGCGCCCGCGCGCCCGCGCGTGTTTTCCCGGGTGGAGGCTTCGCAACCCGGGTGCGCTCATTTGCCCGCTCAAGGCATGATGAGGGCATGAGTGAACAGCAATCAGGTGCGGGGTATCCGCAGCAGCCGACCTCCGGTCAGCCCCAACAGCAGGCGTACCCTCAGGCGCCCTACGCCTCGCCGCAGGCGCAGTACCAGGCCCAGCAGCAGTACGCGGCGTACGCTCCCCCGGCCCCGTCGCTGTTCGACAAGCTCGGCGTGCCCTCCATGCCCGCGATCCTGGGCCTGTGCGGCCTCGGCGCGCTGGTCCTCGCCGGTCTCATCGCCGGCACGAGCGACGGCACCGAGCTGCAGGTCGACGTGGCCGGCCACCTGTTCGGCCTCCCGTCGATCCTGACGGGCGTGATCGTCATGTTCGCGCTGACGCTGTTCGCCGGAGAGAAGCTGCGGACCCTTTGGAAGGCCCTGACGGTCGCGGGCGCGGGCCTGTTCCTCGCCGGCTTCCTGTACGACCTGCTGTCGCTGCCGGACGGCGACGCCGGCTCGGACGCCTCGGCCTGGATCGGCGCGCTGCTCCTGGTGGCCGCGTACGGCCTGTTCGCCGCCGGCGCGGTGATGGTCCCCGGCTCGGCCGCCACCGCGCAGCCCGCCGCCCCGGCGCCGCAGGGCTACCCGACCGGGCAGCAGCCCGCGGCCCCACAGGCGGCCCCGCAGGCGCCCCCGGCGACCCAGCAGAACCCGTGGCCCCAGGCGCCCCAGTAGGGACCGCCGCCGAAGGCAGCCGAAGAGGCGGCGCGACTCAGGTCGCGCCGCCTCTTCGTGTTCTGCTGGTTGGCTTTTGCATCCCGAAGTGGTGCATTCCGAATGATCGGTACCGGTACCCGAGGTCTTTGCTCCAGCGCCTCGCGCCCGCTCGTGGGGGAGCGGACCTCTGGCCGCGGCGCAGGGTCCGCTAGGGACGTCTGCGCTCACTGGCTGAGCTCACACTGGATGTGGAGATTGCGGTATCGGTCGGGAGGGCCCGCCCGGTCGGCTCACGGAGCCGTCCGGCTAACTGCTTCTTTGGCGGGAGCCAGTCATCTTCACGGAGCTCTTCGTCGTCTCCGTCGTACCGATCGGCGTAAGCGGCGTAAGGGTCCGATTCCTCTTCAGGAGTCTCAATGTCGACCTCGTCCTGACGACCGCCGCCGAGTTCGCGCTCGAGCGCTCGGATGTCGGTGTTCGGAGTGTGGTACTTGAGCTTCCGGGCCACTTTGGTCTGCTTCGCCTTAGCTCGGCCTCGCCCCATGTTGGCTCGACCCCCTCGCACAGAAATCATCGGGGCAGCCGATAAGGTGCCCCGGAATGCTTGCAATCTCTTCGTGGCTCCTACGGTACAGCCTTGGGGCGCAGGACTGCATCCCGGCCCATGAGTTGGATGCCACAGATTACCGGCGATGACCACCAGACGGGGACGAACAACCGCCCCAAACGTGAGCCGTGTTCTCACTTTGCGGAGCGGCGCCACGACTGGCGGTGACCGGTGGCGCCCCCCGGCGCGCACGTCCGCGCACCGGGGGACGCGCGCCGTCAGCGGAACAGGCGCACCCGCTGGAGCCGGCCGACGGCGGCCATCCGCTCCTCGGCGATGGCGTCCGCGGCGGCGACCGGGGTCGTGCCCTCGCCCTTGGCCCGCTCGAGGATGCGCGAGGTGGTCGCGAAGATCCCGGCGGTGCGCCGCTCGGCCCGCTTGAAGTCGAACGCGCCGTCGTACTCGTCGGCGACCTGGATGACCCCGCCCGAGTTCACCACGTAGTCGGGGCAGTAGAGGATCCCGGCCCGCTCGAGCTCGGCCGCGACGCCCGGTTCGGCCAGCTGGTTGTTCGCGGCGCCGCACACGATCTCGGCGTCGAGGGTCTTGAGCGTCTGCTCGTTGAGGACGCCGCCGAGCGCGCAGGGCGCGTACACGTGGATGCCCGAGGCGATGAGCTCGTCGGCGCCGGCGACGATCCGCACCTGCGGGTGGTTCGCCCTCGCCCAGTCGATCGCGGCCTGGTTCACGTCGCAGGCGACGACCTCGGCCCCGGCCTCGAGCAGGTGCGGGATGAGGTGGCGCCCGACCTTGCCGAGCCCGGCCACGCCGACCGTGCGGCCCGCGAGGTCCACTGCGCCCCAGCGGTGCAGGGCCGCGGCGCGCATCCCCTGGAACACGCCGAACGCGGTGAGGATCGAGGAGTCCCCGGCCCCGCCCGCCTCCGGGCTGCGCCCGCTCACGTGGCGCGTCTCGCGGGCGACGTGGTCCATGTCCTCGACGTACGTGCCGACGTCGCAGGCGGTCACGTACCGCCCGCCCAGCGACTCCACGAAGCGGCCGTAGGCGCGCAGCAGCGCCTCGTTCTTGTCGACGGCCGGGTCGCCCCAGATGACGGCCTTGCCGCCGCCGTGGTCGAGCCCGGCGATCGCGTTCTTGTAGGCCATGCCCTCGGAGAGGTGCAGGACGTCGTTGAGGGCGTCCTCCTCGGAGGCGTAGGGGTAGAAGCGGGTACCGCCGAGGGCCGGGCCGAGGGCGGTGGAGTAGATCGCGATGATCGCGCGCAGCCCCGAATCGGGGTCGTGGCAGAACACGACCTGCTCGTGGCCGCTGCCGTCGAAGATGCTCATGGCTTGCTCTCCAGTTCGTTTCGCGGGGGTGCCCTGCGCCGCCGTCGCTGCGGGAACCTCCCAGGGGGCGGCCGGGTCTCGGCCGACACTCTCGATGTAGCGCGGGTATGCCTACGCCCCCAGCATATGACTATGGAAGTATCTGCCTCGTGTACGCACCGAACGCGTCCTATCTGCGCGTCTACGAGCCGGCGGGCGCGTTCGCCGACGCCGACTACTGGCGTGCGTACGCGGCGTCGGGGCGCGCGATCGACCCCATCGAGGGGCCGCGGCTGCGCCGCGAGGCACTCTACGAGCGGATCGGCTGGCCCTGGCGCGGGGTGCCCTCGTTCCCGCGCGACGCGTACGTCATCGACCGCGGCCGCCAGGCCGACCCCCTCGTGTGCCCCTGGAACCTCCGCTACCGCGTCGCCGCCTCCGCCCTCGAGGTGCGGCGCCTGACCCCCGAGGCCGTCGCCGAGGCGCTGTTCCCGCCCGAGTTCCTGTCCTCGGCGGCCGAAGTGGTCGCCCTGGACGACGGCACCGACCGCCACGACGCCCCCGCCGACTCCCACGAGCACGTCGCCTCCTGGTCCGTGCCGCTGCGCTGGTTCGCCTGCGTCCGACCCGAAGACCGCGAGCTGGTGATCCAGCGCGGCGTCGCCCAGCTGCGCTACCGCACCCCGATCACCAAGGCCCGCACCGGACTCGTCGTCGCCCGCAACCTCGTGCGCTCCGAGTTCGGCGAAGGCGCCGAACTCGCCGAGGCCCTGGCCGAGACCGCCGAGTGGCTCGACGGCTTCCACCGCGACTCGATCGTCGAACTCGACTACGGCGGCCTGGCCGCGCGGCTCGACCCCGAGGAGCTGCGCGCCGAGGACTCGGTCGACCTCACCTGGCAGGCCCTCGACCACCTCGGCGCCTCCGAACCCGAAGAGGCGCAGGACTGCTATGCGCGCCTTGTCGACCGGTGGCGTGATCGTCGTCTCGCCGAGCGCCTCAACTGACCTCGGACGCCGCGGCATCGCACGGCCGCTGCCAGCACGTTCGCATGTGGAGTGATCACTCGGATGAGCGACGCGACCGGAAAGTCCAAGCAAAATCGGCCGTTCGGACTATGTCGGACATCTACGACAGGCCGGACGATTGCAGAAGGAACGAATCAAGGCTCGGCGCCGGTGATTCGCAGCCCGTCTGTGGAGGAGAAGAACGATGACGACAGAGCTGAACCTTCCGGTGGAATCCGAGGCCCTGCTCACCCCGTCCGAGGTCGCCGCGATGTTCCGCGTCGACCCCAAGACCGTCACCCGCTGGGCCAAGGCCGGCAAGATCTCGGCCATCCGGACCCTCGGCGGCCACCGCCGCTACCGCGAGTCCGAGATCCGCGCCCTGATCAACGGTGACATCCCCGCTCAGCGCGTCGCCGCTGAGTAACCGGCAGCGGCGGCGCCACCGACCGGGCACCGCCACTGGAACCAGCACGAACGCCGTGGTCGCACGGCAAGGGAACCAATAGGCCGGACCACCCTTCCGGCCACACCGCCCGGTTCATTCAGCCGGGTCTGCACCGCCCCATCGAAGCCGCGGCAGTCGGCGCCGCGGACTCCGACGAACGAGGACGCGGGCCCTCCCTCAGGGCCCGCCTCCCCGCAACGCCCGGCGAAGCCGGCGCCCCCTCCCATACGCGCGCGTTCCCGATGCGCCGCCGGGGATCGCATGCCACGCTTGAAGCGTGACCCGCACGAAGAGCCTCGCCGTCGCCACCGCCGTCGCAGCGGTGGTCCTCATGTTCGCGCTCGCCGTGCCCCTCCTGAACAAGGCCGTCTCCCCCACGGTCGACGTGGGCGGGCAGACGTTCACCCTCGCGGGCGCCACCCTCACCGCCCCGGACGAGGTCCGGATGCGCCCCGGCTACTACCAGCCCGGCTCCGGCCGCATCGAGTTCCTCGTCGGCGAGGCCGAAGTGGACATCGCCGTCGCGGGCCCCTACGACTTCGACGCCGAGTACCTGGCCGCCGAGATGTCGCGTCTCCTCGAAGTCCAGCCGGGCGTCCAGCTCACCGAACCGCGCGACTGCGCCGCCGACGGCGTCGAGGGCGCGGGCCGCAGCTTCGTCACCGAGACCGGCGCGGGCTTCGCGTGCGCATTCGTCCACGACACGATCCGCGCCGAGGTCACCGCCACCGGCGCGTCGCTAGACTCGGACACTGTGGACAGAATCGACGCGCTCATCGGCCAGTTGTCCTTCGGGTCCGCCTGACATGCGGCTCGACCCCGCCTCGCCCGTGCAGTGGACCGCCGTGCTGCTCATCGTCGCGGCGGGCATCCTGCTGCTGTACAACACGCTCCCGGTGGCGCTCGCCTACCCGCGCGCGGGGACGACCGCGCTGGTCCTGTTCTCGCTCTTCGCGATCCCGTTCTGGTGGCTGCGCGGACGCGTCGCCGACCGGCTCTCGCTCCCGGCGGCGTCGCTCGCGATCGGCCTCGCCTGGGGGGCGACCGTGGCGGTGATGACGTCCCTGTTCGGTTCGCGGGCGCTGCACGGCCTGCTGGCGACCGCGTACGGCCCGGCGTGGGCGGAGCGGTGGTCGCCGGTGCTGGCGGCGCCGGTGGTGGAGGAGGTCGTGAAGGCCGCGGGCGTGGTGCTGGTGGTGGCGATGGCGTGGGGGCGGGTGCACGGGGTGCTCGACGGGATCGTGCTGGGGGCGTTCTGCGGCGTGGGGTTCCAGATCGTGGAGGGGTACGCGTTCGCGATGTCGAGCACGGTCCTGAACCGGGCGGGGGACGTGGTGGAGCCGGTGATCGCGGTCTTCATCGTGCGCGGGGTGCTCGCGGGGCTGTGGAGCCACGCGGTGTTCACGGCGATCGTGGGCGCGGGGGTGGCGTTCGCGGCGACGCGCCGGACGGCGCGGTCGGTGTGGGTCGCGGCCGGGTCGCTCGCGGGGGTGATCGTGCTGCACGCGCTGTGGAATTCGCCGCTGCTGCGCGACGGGCTGGGGCTGGGCGCGCTCGGCGTGCTGGCCGGGGTGATGCTCAAGGGCCTGCCGGCGGTGCTCATCGTATGGTGGCTGGTGCGGTGGGCGAAGCGCGCGGAGGCGCCGGTGGAGCGGGAGCCGGAGGCGGCCTGAGCGTGTCTGTGCAGGTCAGGGCGGCCATACGGGTGGCCCCGGGTACCCGCCCAGTCCCACCTTCACCACTACCAGTGAAAAAGGACAGCGTCCCACAGGGGTACGACATCGCCTGGTCGGCGCGGGAATGCGAGAAGGATTCGTGCGCTGGCACGTAACAATGCCGCCCCGGTCTGAGCGCGCGGTACCGAGACGGCATTGCCGTGCTCGGTCGCGTCCGTCGCTCAAGGCGTCCGCTCCCACTGGCCCGCATTTCGTGCGGCCGGTCCGCGGTCGACGCGACGGTTCATGGCGCGAGCCGCGTCGTCGTGTTCCGGCCGGCCGCTCGGGGGCGGCCCTGCGGTAGGCGATTCGGCCCTGGCACCGGCGGTGAGTGGACCCGTTGGTCCGTCCGGCGCCTCACTTGGTGACGAGTGAGGTTCGACCCAGGGCCGCCGATTTGAGAATCGGCGCCGACCGAGCATCGTGAAGTTCTCTCGATTTCGACGCTACCAGCGGCCGTGCGATTTGTCACCGACTCGGGAGTTCGAATCGTCCCGATTCGTCGGTGCCGATGAGCCCTTCGGTGATGAGCTGCGCGACGGCCTCGTCGAGCATCCTCCGGTCCGGCCAGACCGCGTCGATCCGGTCGCGCCCGACCGGCCCGTCGGCGTCCCGCAGCAGCGCCATGACCTCGCCGCGCACATGCCGGTTGGTGCCTTTGTAGGTCTGGCGCTTGCGGCTCGGCCCGGCCGGGACCTCCTGCCCGGAGAAGCCGCACACGGCGCTCACCGGGCAGGCCCCGCATTCGGGCGCGCGCGCCTTGCACATCAGCGCCCCGAGCTCCATGAGCGCGATCGAGACGCGCGCGGCGGTCGGCGCGTCGTCGGGCAGCAGCGACTCGGCGGCGGCGAGGTCGGCCTTGGTGGTGGCGGTGCCGGCGTCGCTCTTGCCGCCGAGGCGGGCGACGACGCGGCGCACGTTGGTGTCCACCACCGCGTGGCGTCCGCCGTAGTGGAAGACCGCGACCGCGGCGGCGGTGTAGACGCCGATGCCGGGGAGCTTTTCGAGTTCGGCCGGGTCCGACGGGACGACGCCGCCGTGCTCGGTGGCGACGATCCGCGCGCACTCCTGGAGGCGCAGGGCCCGGCGCGGGTAGCCCATGCGGCCCCATTCGCGCAGGACGTCGGCGGTCGGGGCGGCGGCGAGGTCGGCCGGGGTCGGCCAGCGCGCCATCCAGGCCTCCCACACGGGGGCGGCGCGGGCGACCTGGGTCTGCTGGCTCATGACCTCGGAGACGAGCACGCCCCACGCGGTGGTTCCCGGTCGGCGCCAGGGCAGTTCGGTGCGGTGGTGCGCGTCGAACCAGGGGAGCAGGCGGGCGCTGAGGGTCGCGGGGGACGGCAGTGCCGGTGCGGTGTCGGCGGCGAGCATGCCTCCCATTGTCGGTGCGGGGTCCGACGATCGGACGGGAGGGTCCGCGGCCGGGCTCGGCCGGACTCAGCCGGACTCCGCGGGGCTCGGCCGGTCCGCCGGGCACGCCACGAGCACTCGCCTCGGCCGGGGAAGGGCCCCCGGTTGCAACGGTGGCAGCGGGGTGCGACATTTCCGGGTGCGCTGCGGGTCCGGGTGCGTGTAATTCCGCTCTCATGCGACTCCGTTGCGTTAGCGTCCCGGCGTGCAGGGTTTCAGGGGCAGGTTCGTGAAGGGCTCGGAGCCGGAGTCGGTGTACTGGAAGCGGCGGGCGATCGTGGCCGGGGCGGTGCTCGCGTTCGTCCTGCTGGTGGTGGTCGGCCTCAGCGCGCTCGGCGGCGGCGAGGAGAAGCCCGAGGCCGAAGCGGATGCGGCCCAGAACGAGTGGGTGCCGCCGTCGTCGGACTCGACCGTGAACCGCCCGTATTTGCGCGAAACGCCGAGCGCCGAGCCGAGCGAGGAGCCGTCGCCCACGGAGCCGGCGGTGGAGCCCTGCGCGGCCGAGGACCTGATGCTGCAGGTGGTGGCCGCGTTCGACGAGGCGCGGTCGGGTTCGGAGGTGCCGGTGAGCGTCCTCGTCGCGAGCGGCGCGGACACCGCGTGCACCGCGGACCTGCGCGAGGTCGCCGTGGAGCTGACCGCCGGCGCGGACGTCGTCTACTCGACCGCGCACTGCGAGACGCCGCAGGGCGAGCAGGTCGAGCTCGCGGACGGCGCCGGCCAGACGATCGAGTTCACGGTGGACGGACTGGCGTCCGAGGCGGAGTGCGCGGGCGCCCGCCGGGAGCTGCCCGCGGGCGAGTACGAGCTGCGGGCGCGCCTGGGCGACGCGGTCTCGTCGCCGACGACGCTGCGCCTGACCTGAGGTCTAGAGGTAGCGGTCGAGGATCGAGACCTCGGCGAGGCGGGTGAGCGACTCGCGGATGCTCTGCGCGCGCCCGGGGCCGATCCCGTCGACGTCCTGCAGCTCTTCGACGGTGACGCCGAGCAGTTCCGGCAGTGCCCCGAAGTGCCCTACGACCCGTTCGATCACCGCTTCGGGCAGCCGCGGCACCTTGGCGAGCATGCGGTAGCCGCGCGGGCTCACCCGCCGGTCGAGCACGTCCGGCGAGTTCGGGTACCCGAGCGAGCGCGCGACCGCGATGAGGTCGAGCAGGTCGGGGGAGCGCATGGAGTCGACGGCGCGGAGGGCTTTGCGGTAGTCCTCGCCGTCGGGCAGGTAGTCGCGGACGATGAGCTCGCGGTCGGTGTCGACGCCGGCCATGAGCTCGTCGAGCTGGAGGGCGAGGAGCCGCCCGTCGGTGCCGAGCTCGATCACGTGCCCTTCGACCTCGTCGGCGATGTGGCGGGCCATCTCGAGGCGCTGGAGGACGGTGACGGCGTCCCGCACGGTCACGAGGTCTTCGATCTCGAGGCTGGAGAGGCTCCCGGCGACCTCGTCGAGCCGCAGCTTGTACCGCTCGAGCGTGGCGAGGGCCTGGTTGGCGCGGGAGAGGATCTGCGTGGAGGGCTCGAGCAGGTGGTGGATCGAGCCCATGTAGAGGCCGATGGTGTGCATCGACTGGCTCACCGAGATCACGGGGAACCCGGTCTGGATGGCGACGCGCTCGGCGGTGCGGTGCCGGGTGCCCGACTCGTTCGAGTGGATGGAGGGGTCGGGCATGAGGTGGACGCCGGCGCGCACGATGCGCGAGCCGTCCGTGGTGATCACGATCGCGCCGTCCATTTTGCACAGTTCGCGGAGGCGGGTCGCGGAGAACTCGATGTCGAGCTCGAAACCGCCGGTGCAGATCTCCTCGACGAGGCTGTCGCAGCCGACGACGATGAGCGCGCCGGTGCGGCCCCGCAGGATGCGCTCGAGGCCGTCGCGCAGCGCGGTGCCGGGCGCCATGGTGGCCAGGGTCGCGCGCAGGCCCTCGTCCGGGATCGACGCCACGGGTACCCCCAAATGCTGGACGGTCCGCCGGGCGTGGGGGGCCGGGCGGTTGAGGTGACCGGTTCGTTCAGGGGCGGAACGTCAGGTCGCCTCCAGTGTACGGATCACCAGCGCGGGTCAGGGAGCGGCATTTAGGGCAACCCGCCCATCCCGGCCCCGCCTCGGAGAGCACCAGGGCCGCGACGTGCGGCCCGGCCCGATTTCGCTCAGGGCGAACAAACCGGCGCGTCGTCCCCTACAGCCGGTCCACGACCTGCACATGACCCGGCGCGAACGACGCCAGCCGCGCCAGCAGCTGCTGGGGCTCGAGCGCGAAGTCCTTGCAGCGCACCGCGAGATCGAAACCCGCCACCAGGCCCTCGGTGGCCCGGTTCGCCTCCCGCAGCACCGAGCGCCCCAGGAACCCCGGCCGGTCCGACCCGCCGCGCCCCAGGTAGCTGTCCGCCGCGAACAGCAGATACGACGCGCCCCGCCGCTTCGACCCCACATGGATCGCCGCCAGCTCCTCGACGTTGCTCCACGGGATGAGCAGGCTCTTGCCGAAACCCGCCCGCACCCGCAGCCCGAAATGGTTCACCATCAGCTTCGGCGGCCGCACCAGCGGCACGAGGAAGCTCGCCGCCCCCAGCAGCGCCATCACGGTGAAGAACCCCGGCAGCGCCGCCACCGGGTTCGGCTCCCCCGAGTCCAGCGTCTCCGGCTCGGTGCGCACCAGCAGGAACAGGCCCACGACCAAGGCCGTGCACGCGACCGAATAGAGCACCAGCGAGGAGATCCGACGGGTCGGCGAACTGCGCTCGATCGCCACCCACTCCGAGTTCCTGCGCACGCCGCACCTCCTCGGCGGCAATGCTAACCAGACCCGGCGACCCGCGCCACGGACTGCCGAATCGCCTGCCCTCCCGCACTGGGACCGGTCCCGACCGCAGGGGCCTAACCTGCGGTCGCACCCCGACCACGGCTGGAGTCCTCCATGACGACCGCATCGCCGCCCGCCCGCGAGCACGCGCCCAGGACCATCTGGCTCACCGCCGTATGCATATGGTTCCGCGCCGGACTCGGGGTCTTGGCCGCCACCGGACTCTTCGTGACGGGCATCGACATCCAGCGGCAAACCGGCGAAAGGTTCCCCGGCACTCTCATGGCAGGCGCGATCGGCATTGCCGCTGTCTCGACCTTGTGGATCGCGGTGTCCGTGCCGCTGCTGCGCCGCCGCCGCTGGGCGCGGCGGACCGCGATCGCCTTCGAGGTCGCGGCCGTCCTCTTCGGAGGACTCGCCCAGGCCTTTACCGACGGGTCCTCATACGTCGGTGGCTGCTTCCTGGCGCTCAGCGCACTTTCGGTGATCGCAGTGCTCAGAGGGGCTTCGATCGCGTGGTGCTCGCGGTGAGCGGCGGGGGTGAGCGGTGGCGGATCAGGCCGTGCGCAGCTTCACGGCCGGGTTGGGCGGGACCTGGTCCTCCTTGCGTCCTTGCCGTGCGCTGGCGGTCAACGGCGGCGCGATCAGGCCGTGCGCAGCCACACCGCCGCGTCCGGCGGGAGCCGATCCCCCTCGCGCCCTTGCAATACCGCGCTGGCGATGAGCGGTTCGCCTGCGGGGAGCTCGATCTCGTCGTCGGTGAGGTTGACGACGCACCGGAACCCGGGGTCGCGCTCGAACGCGAGCACGCCCGGTTCGCTCTCGAGCCACCGCATCCCGCCGTCGCCGAGCGCGGGTTCGGTGCGGCGCAGGTGCAATGCGAGCCGGTAGAGCGACAGCATCGACTCGGGGTCGCCCAGCTGCCGGGCGGCGGTGAGGTCACGCCATTCGGGCGGCTGCGGCAGCCACGCGCCACCGGGGCCGAACTCGAACGGCGGCGCGTCGCCGCCCCACGGCAGCGGCACCCGGCAGCCGTCCCGGCCCAGGTCGAGTCCGCCGGTCCGCGCGAAGACGGGGTCCTCGCGGAGCGCATCGGGCAGATCGAACACCTCCGGGAGCCCGAGCTCGTCGCCCTGGTAGACGTACACGCCGCCCGGCAGGGCCATGCTCAGCAGCGCGGCCGCCCGCGCCCGCCGCGTGCCGAGCGCGAGGTCCGTCGGGACGCCGTGCTCGCGTTTGAGGAACGAGCTGCGCGCGCGGCCGTAGCGGGTCACGTGCCGCGTCACGTCGTGGTTCGACAGCACCCAGCTCGGCGGCGCGCCGACACCGGCATGCGTCGCGAGGGTCCGGTCGATGACCTCCCGCAGCGCCCCGGCCTCCCACGCGCACTTGAGGAACTCGAAGTTGAACGCCGTGTGCAGCTCGTCGGGGCGCAGGTAGCGCGCGAACCGCTCGGGGTCGCGCACCCAGATCTCGCCCACGAACACCCGCTCAGGCCCGTATTCGCCGAGGACGAGCCGCCAGTCCCGATAGATCTCGTGCACCTCGGGCCGGTCCTTGTCCGGCTCCTCGTCGAGGTCGGCGAAGGTCGGCACGCCCTCGAACCGACCCCGCTTGTCGGGCAGCCCGGCCTGCTTGACCAGGCGCGCTGCCACGTCGATGCGGAAGCCGTCCACGCCCCGGTCCAGCCAGAACCGCAGGATCGAGGGGAACTCGGCCCGCACCTCCGGGTGGTCCCAGTTCAGGTCGGGCTGGGAGGCGTCGAACAGGTGCAGGTACCACTGCCCGTCCTCCACTTGGGACCATGCCGGGCCGCCGAAGCGGGACTGCCAGTTGTTCACCTCGTCGCGGAAGTGGAACCGTTCGCGCGCAGGCGAACCGGGGCCGTCGCGCAGCGCCTCCTGGAACCATGGGTGCTGGTCCGAGGTGTGGTTCGGGACGAGGTCGACGATGATCCGCAGCCCGGCCGCGTGCGCCGCGGCGATGAGGCGCTCGGCGTCGGCGAGGGTGCCGAAGGCCGGGTCGATCGCCCGGTAGTCGGCCACGTCGTAGCCGCCGTCGGCCATCGGCGAGGCGTACCACGGGTTGATCCAGAGCGCGTCGACGCCGAGGTCCCGCAGGTAACCGAGCCGCGATTCGAGGCCCGCGATGTCGCCGATCCCGTCGCCGTTCCCGTCCGCGAAACTGCGCAGGTACACCTGGTAGATCGCTGCGCCCCGCCACCACGTCACATTGCCTCCCAAGGGATCGTGCGCCGCTCGAGCCGCGAGCGCTCGGCCGCGAACGCCATCCGGTGACTGTCCAGAGCGGCCTCCAGGTCCGTGGCGGCCGACTCGCCGCCCTCGAGCGCGGTGACGAACGCGTCGATCAGCGCCTCGTCGCCGCCCGAATGCCCCCGGTGGTCCGGCGCGCCGCCGCCCGGCGGCTGGGGGCCGCGGCTCGGCTCGTCCTCCGCCGGCCCGGCGTGGATCTCGAACACCCTGTGCCCCAGGGGAGGCCGCGTGAACCGCTGCCCGATCCGAGCACCGGGCAGCACCGGCAGGACGGCGGCCGGCGAGAACAGGTCGACCTCGAACGTGCCCGTCCGCAGGTTCCCGGCGATCTCCCCCGCCGTCCCGGTGAGCCGCACGGTCCGCGTGTTCTGCCCGGTGAACGCCGAGGTCGAGAGGGTCGCGGTGAGCCCGCCGGGGAAGTCGACGACGGTCTGCTGGTGGTCGACGACGTCGTTGTCCGAGTGGAACACGCACCGCCCGTACGGCCCGGCCCGCAGCGCCTCGAGGCGGCCCTCGGGGCTCGTGTCGTCGCCGAGGAGCGCCACCGGCCAGCCGTCCCGGTCCGCTAGGGCCTCAACGTAGTAGCGGGGCGCGTAGAACGGGCAGGAGTCGGCCGCCGGGCAGCCGTCGAGGCAGTGGCCGGGCGCGCCTTCGGGCGCGTTCTCGGACCGGAAGTAGGTCAGGGACCCGGCGCTGGCGACCGACGCGGGCGACTCGCCGGCGAACCAGCGGATCATGTCGAGGTCGTGGCAGGTCTTGGCGAGCACCATCGGGCTGGAGGTGGCGAGGTTGCGCCAGTTGCCGCGCACGTACGAGTGCGCGTAATGCCAGAACCCGATGTTCTCCTCGACACGCATGGTCACGAGTCGGCCGATCGCCCCCGAGTCGACGAGCCGCCGGATCGCGATCCAGAACGGCTGGTAGCGCATCACGTGGCCGATCCATATGCGGGCCTTGCGGTCCCGGGCGGCGGACGCGAGCGCTTCGAGGTCGCCGGCCGTGGTCGCGGCGGGCTTCTCGAGGAGGACGGGGAGGCCGGTCTCGATGGCGGCGAGCGCGGCGTCCAGATGGAGCCGGTCGGGCAGGGCGATCACGAACGCGTCCAGGCCGATCGCCTCGGCGTCGGCGATGAGGTCGCGCCAGTCGGCGTAGCGGTGCGCGGCCGGCACGGTCCCGGCGTCGGCGAGCCGGTCGCGCCGGTACGGGACGGGGTCGGCGACGGCCGCGACGGCGGCGCGGTCGGGCCGCTTGATCGCCCAGCGGCCGTAGGTGTCGGAGCCGCGCGCTCCCGCGCCCAGGATGCCCAGTCGGATTGCCATGTGTCTCAGCCTTTCTCGGCTCCGGAGGTGAGCCCCGTGACGAGCAGCCGCTGCGCCAGGAAGAACCCGGCGACCACGGGGACGGTGATCGCGATCGACCCGGCCATGAGCACGGTGGTGGGCACCGAGAACTCGGTGAGCTGCGCGATGCTAAGCGAGACCGTCCAGCGGTCGCGGTCGGCGACGAGGAAGAGCAGCGCGAACAGGTACTCGTTCCAGGCGATCATGAACACGTAGAGGGCGGTGGCGGCCACGCCGGGGAGGGCGAGGGGGAGTACGACGCGGCGGATGAGGGCGAGGCGGCCGCACCCGTCGATCATCGCCGCTTCCTCCACTGAGGACGGCACGGCGACGAGGTAGGTGCGGAGCATGTACAGGGCCACGGGCACGGTCTGCGCGACGTACACGAAGACGAGGCCGCCGAGCGAACCGGTGAGCCCGACCCGGCTGAGCAGCACGAACAGCGGCACGGCGAGCACGATGCCGGGGAGGAGGTAGACGCCGAGGAAGACGACGTTGACCGTGTCTCGGCCGAGGAAGCGCAGCCGCACGGCCGCGTACGCGCCGAGGACGCTGAAGAGGATCGCGAGCGCGGCGGTGGCGAGCGCGACCTGGAGGGAGTTCCACATGTTGCCGCCGAGGCCGTATTCGGCGATGGTGGTCGGGTAGGAGTCCACGGTGATCTCGTCGAGTGAGGGGATCAGGTCGAGCGGTTCGGAGACCACGGACTGGAAGGGCCGCAGGGAGAGCAGGATGCCGTAGAGCAGCGGTCCGGCGGTGGCGATTACCGCGACGGTGATGACGGCCCACCGGAGGACGCCGAGCACGCGGTCCTCGGCGGTGAGGCGGGCACGCCGGAAGCGCCGCGCACCTCCGGGAGAGGACCCCCGGTTTCCAGGCTCCCTCGGGGGTACGACATTTTCGGCGTCCCCCGACACGATCGGGTGAGTCGAATCTTCAGTGCGAGTCTCGCTCATGCCCGCTCCCGCTTGATCATCCACGCGTAGACCGCGACCACGACCAGGAGCATCCCGGTCATGAGCAGTCCAGTGGCCGAGGCGGTGCCGATGTTCGCGCGCACCACCAGCTCCGAGTAGACCCGCACCGCCAGCACCTCGGTGCCGCCCGCGCCGCCGGTGAGCAGGTAGATGTCGTTGAAGTTCTGGAACGACCACAGGAACCGCAGTACCGCGAGCAGCGCCATCACCCCCGCGAGCTCGGGCAGCAGCAGGTGCCGGAAGATCCGCGTCTTCCCGGCCCCGTCGATCTGCGCGGCCTCCTCGATGTCCTCCGGCACCACCTGCAGCCGCGCGGTGATGAACAGGAACGCGAGCGGGAAGGTCTTCCACACCTCGAACGCGATCACGCACATGAGCGCCACCGGCACTGCGAACGGCCCGAGGTCGCGGGTCGTGGTCGTCAGGAACGCGATCGGCTCGGCCCACCCGAGCCACTCCACGCCCACCGCGTTCACCAGGCCGTACCCGGGGTTGAGCAGCGTCTTCCAGATCGTGGCCGCCGCGACCACCGGAAGCACGTAAGGCACGAGCACGAGCGCCCGGATCAGCCCGCGCCCCCGGAACGGCCGCCGCAGCGCCAGCGCGACCCCGAGCCCGACGAGCACCGCCCCGGCCGAGGACGCCGCCGCGTAGACGACGGTGGTCGTCGCGGCCGACCAGAACCGGGGCGAGTTCCATACGGCCGCGATGTTGTCGCCGGTGAAGACGAGGTTGTCGATGTAGAGGCGCGGGATGTCGACCAGTCGCACGTCGAGGAAGGCGAACAGGGCGACCGCCAGGAACGGCAGCACTGCGAACAGCAGCACCACGATCACCGTGGGGCCGACCAGGAGCCGCCCGTGCAGGTCCTCGCGGCGCGAGAGCGTCAGGGGCTTGCGGTGGCGATCGCGCGGCGGTTCAGGGACGGCCCGCCGGGTGGTGCGTTCGGCGGCGCGCACGCCGACAGCGCTGGGGGCCGCTGGGGAAGGGCCCCCGGTTTCAAACGTGCCACCGGGGTCCGACACCGGATCGGCGCCGCTGTTCGAATCCGGGGGTCGCCCGATCCGCCGCTCGGGGGCATGGCCGCCCGCCGGCCCGCTCTGGCGTCCCGCCCCGTCGGTGCTCATCCGCCCAGGTCCTGCTGCGCCGCTTCCACACTCGCGGCCATTGCGCCCGCGACCTCGGCGGGCGGGGCGCCGTCGAAGAGCGCTTCGGCCTCGGTGGCGAGGATCGTCTGCGAGAAGACGATCCCGGCGAGCTCGGCGTCCGGCGTCCCCCAGCCCCACCGCGTGAACTCCTCGGCCCCGGCTGCGAGCCGCTCCACGAGCGCCGGGCCGTAGACCTGCTCGATCGAGAGCTCCTGCGCCTGGTCGTTGCCGAACGGCAGCGCCGACCACGCGTCCAGATACTCCGTCGACCGGGCCTCGGGGCCCGGCCGCACCGGGATGCGGCCCTCGGTCGCCGAAGCCAGGTTCTCCACGTACCCGTCGCTGAGCATGAACTTCACGAACTCCTTGGCGTCAGCGGTATTCGCGCCCGCCGGGATGCCGTAGTTCGTCGTCTGCCCGTACTCGACGGGCGCCTCGGCGCCGGTGCCGGTGAACGTCGTCAGGTACGCCGTGTTCTCGGCGAGGAACCGCGGATCGTCCGCGCACTCGGCGCAGGTCACCGGGTTGTCGACGTCGAGGCCCGCGACCTCGTCGACGATGTGCGAGGAGAACAGCACCATCGCGGCCGACCCGGACAGGTACGCGGCCCGGGCCGCCTCGACGTCCATTTGCGCCGGTCCGGCCGCGGTCGCGAGCCGCTGGTAGTGGGCCAGGCCCTCGACGCATTCGGGCGAGTCGATGGTCACCTGCCCGTCCGTCGCCAACCGGCAGCCGAACGGGAGCAGCATCGACTCGATGCCCTCCTGCGTGTACACGTCGCCGGGGGTCGTGCCGATCGCGATGCCCGCCAAGCCGTCCGCGTCGAGCGCCTCGGCCGCCGCCGCGATGTCGGCGACGGACGCGGGCGGCTCGAGCCCGGCGGCCTCGAACAGATCGGTGCGGTAGGCGATCGTGTGGCCCCACCCGTCCGAGGGCACGGCGTGCAGTCTCCCGCCGATCGTGACCATGTCGAGCGCCGCCCGGCTGAACGTGTCCGCGCCCAGCTCGTCGACGACCTCCTGCGGCGCTCGGTCGTCGAGCAGACCCTGCGCCGCCCACGCGGCCGTGCTGGACGGGTTGTGCGCGATCACGTCGGGCACGTCGCCCGACGCGGCCGAGGTGACGAGCGTCTGCCCGGCCTGGTCCGGCTCGAGCGGGACCATCTCCACCTCGATACCCGTGGCCTCGGTGAACGCGTCGATCACGGGCTGCTGCGCCGCGATCCGCTCCGGGGTGGTGTACGGCGTCCAGAAGACGATCGAACCGTCGCCCTCCTCGGACTCCTCTGGGCTGCAGGCGGATACGGCGAGCAGCAGCATTGCGGCCGCTACGCAGGTCGTCATTGTCCTCATAGCCGCTCCTAAGGGGCGAATCGGCGCGAACAGCGTCCAATCCGCACTATAGCGGCGATGAGTGGCCGCGCGGTACCCCTCCGTGTCGACGAACCCCGGTTCGCCCGAAAACCCCCGGTGTCCGGGGCGGCCCGTACGCTGGCGCGGTGATCGTCTGGCTCGCTTCATATCCCCGCTCCGGCAACACCTTCTTCCGCATCGCCCTCCACCGCCTCTACCAGGTGCCGACCTACGTCGTCTACGACGTCGACGGCGTCGCCGCCCAGATCGGCACCGCCCTCATGGACGCCCGCGAACGACCCGCCGGCTTCGACGAGATGCGCGCCTGCGACGAAGTCCACTTCGTCAAAACCCACCGCCAGCGCGGCGACGCTGTCATCGCCGAGCAAGACCGCGCCATCTGCCTCGTGCGCGACGGCCGCGACTCGGTGGTCTCCTGGGCGCGCCTCAACACCGCCCACCTCGCGGGCGAACCCGACTACGAGGACCGGTTCGCCGCCGAGGCCCGCGCGATCATCACCCGCCGCACCGGCGGCACGGGCGGCTGGGGCCAGAACGTCCTCTCCTGGAGCTCCTCCACCAGCCCCGAACCGGTCTGGGTCCGCTTCGAAGACCTCATCGCCGACCCCCGCGCCACCGTCGAGGCCGCCGTCGGCAAAGCCGCCCCCAGCCTGCGGCCCGACCCTGACGCCCCGATCCCCGCCTTCGGCGAGCTCAACGCCCGCGAACCCGGCTTCTTCCGCGCCGGCATCACCGGCGCCCACACGACCGAACTCCCGCCCGACCTCCACGACCTGTTCTGGGACCAGCCCGACAACGCGACCGCCATGCGGCTCAACGGCTACCGGTAATGCGCTGGCGGCCCGCCGCCGCGGACTGCCACACTGCGACCGTGATCGAGATGCGCGCGCTCGGCGCCGACGACTGGCGCCTGTGGAGGGACCTGCGGCTCGCGGCGCTCGCCGAAGCGCCCGACGCGTTCGGCTCCCGCCTGGCCGACTGGCAGGGCGACGGCGACCGGGAGGAGCGCTGGCGGTCGCGTCTGGCGATGCCCGGCTCGCACAACCTGGTCGCCGAGGTCGACGGTGCCCCGGCGGGGATGGCGAGCGGCGTGCCCGCTGAGGATCCGGCGGCGCGAGGGCTGATCGCGATGTGGGTGAGACCCGCCTCGAGGGGCCTTGGCGTCGGTGACGCTCTGATCAGGGCGGTCGCGGACCGGGCGAGGGCCGAGGGCGCGTCGGAGCTGCGACTCGCGGTCTACGAGCACAATGCGGCGGCGCTGCGCCTGTACCAGCGAAACGGCTTCGAGGTCGCTTCGGAGGCAGGGGTCGAGCGGTTCATGGTCATGCCGCTCGGCGAGCGCCTCGGCGGGGACGGTCTCATTCGAGGCCGCGCTTCTCCCGCTCGGCGTCCATGAACTCCTCCATGAGCGCTCCAGGATCCACTATGTACTCGGGTTCGACGACCGCGTCGTAGTCGTCGGTGTCGAGGGGCAGGCCGAGTTCTGCCAGCCGGGGCGCCAATCGGGGTGAACGCCGCGCGTTTGTCGTCCTGGTACTTCGACGGCGCATGCTTCGGCGAGTGTCCGGCCCGCGAGGCTCCAGAACGTGAACTCGGTGTCGAGTTCGAGCAGCGGAGCAGGCTGGTCCGCGGGCTGGCCGGGGTGGAACCAGTAGCCGATCCAGCCTTTGCCGCCTTCGGCGATGAGCTCGGCGTACTCGGCCGTCGCCGCCGCGCCCGCGTTGACCGCCTGCATATCGGGATCGGCAAGCTCCTCGGGGCGCAGGTAGCTGGTGTCGAAGAGCGGGTTCAGCTGGTCGGGCTCGAAGAACTGGAGGTCGAGCAGGTCGCGGAAGTCGTTGCGGCCCTCCCACTGCGCCAGCAGCATCACGCGCAGGTCGGCCGGGACGGGGCGGCCTTCCAAGTGCTGGTTCGCGAATGCGGCGAGTCGGTCTTCGAACATGTCCACTCCTCGGTCGAATCGCGTTGCGGCGACCACCATATGCCGCCTGCGCCGCCCCGCGCCCTACCCGGCCTCGGCGGCCGGTCGGACCTCGCTGACGTGCAGCGTGACCTGGATCGGCTCGCGGTCGGCGTGGTCGCCGAACTCGACGAGGACGGTGTCCGGCTCGGCGGGGAGGTCGACGACCGTACCGACCGCACCGGCCCGCAGTCCGAGGTCGTCGATGTCTTCGAGGAGTACGACCCGGTCGAGGTACGTGAACGGCTCCGGCCCGGCGGCTCCCAGCGGCGTCTCATTCGGGCCGCGGCCCACGCACCAGGCGCGCGTGTTCCGGTGGGAGAGCACGAAGAGCAGCAGGATCGAGAGCCCGATGCTCGCGGGGTTGCCACCGGAGGCCCCTCCGGCCGCCGCCGTCTCGATGACCACGATCCCGATCGCTATGCCGGACAGCACCATGCCGGTGATCCGCGCCCAGTTCTGGCGCATCACGAGGCCGATGGCGAGCGCTGCGTTGAGCAGGCCTCCCAGCACCAACAGCGCGGTCACGCCGGGCGGGATCATCGAGGCGGTGACGGTACCGAAGATCAGGCCGACAACCGACTTCAGCCCAAGGAAAACGACGGCGAGGATCGCTGAGCCGGGCATGCGAGGGAGCGCGGGGTGGGAGGGACGGTTCATCGCAGACTCCTCAGCGGACTCGACGGCGAAGGCGCAGGCAAGCCCTCGAGAACCGTGTTGTACCAAGGCATCTTCGGGAGGGGTCCCGGTCGCTCTTGTCGGGGCGTGCAAGGAGATCGTCCGAGTCGCATGCGCCCGAAAGTGATCGCTAACTAGACGCTTCTGCGTCGAAGTGGATTTCACGGCGTGTCGGGGATGCCGTTCCCATGAGTCTCATGTAACGCTTGTTGCACGCGCAGTGCGCGGCACTCGAACTCACAAGCGAAGAACGTAAGCGCGGGCCACCGCACATCCGGCAAGATTTTCGGCGGCCCGCTGAAGGTAAACCAAGAAGGGAAACCCTCCTATGGTCAGCTTGAGCGTACCCCAGAATCGACCCTGGACCCTGGACGGCGGGCAGGGCGATTCGAATCGCCACCGCAAAGGCGACACCTACCTCATCGGCGGCAAGCCCTACGACCCGCTCGACCCCGGGCCGTGGCTGTGGGAGGCCGACCCCGCCTTCCAGTCCGACCGCCGCACCGGCCGCCACCGCCGCGGCGAACTCCCCGACCCCCGCCGCCCCCGGCCCTATCCCGAACCGGCCGTGACCTTCGGCAAGCTCCGCGAGGACGCCTGGACCCGTTTCCTCGACCACTCCGCGGTCCTCGCGCAGGCCCAACTCGAGCCCCGCCGCGAAGGCCGCTTCAAGGCCGCGCTGCTCCGCGCCCTCCGCCGGATCACGAGCGCCCTGCGCTGACCCCGGCTCGTCCACTTGCCGATCGCCGCATGGCGAGCGGCAGTCTCCCCTCGGCTCTGACAGGCGAGGGGAACACCCGAAGAAAGGAGTCCGGATGCCTGTCGGCTCCCGGCATGAACATGTACTCGAGCTGGTCGAGCAGGTCCCCGGCCTGCTCGAAAGCCTGATCGAACGCAATACCGGAAAGGAGGTCCCCGAACACGACTCGGTCGACAGCGCGGGCGAGTCCGCCACGATCCGCGAACCGATCGAGGTGCTCGCGGACTCGGTGCGCGTCTTCCGCAAGAACGGACGCCCCCAGCTGGCGGTCATCGTGGAGATGCAGCATCGACCGTCGAAGAAGAAGCTCTTCGACTGGCCGCACTTCTTGTTCGGCTTCCGCGTGGAGCACGGGTGCCCGACCGTATTGGTCGTGCTCACCGTCTCGGCCAAGACCGCCGAATGGGCGCGCGAGCCGATCGACGGCGGCCTGGGCCAGTCGCTCGTCCGGCCGATCGTGATCTGCCTCGACGAGCTCGACCCTCAGTCCGACCTCGGACTCAACCTGCTGTTCGCATTCGCGGACAAGTCCTCCCAAGACAATCTCGAACACCTAGCCGACGCACTTGCGACCATCCCCGCGGACCAAGCCAAGCGGTATGCTGACATCCTGCTCGGCGGCCTGCGAGGGGACGCAGCCGACACCTGGAGAGAACTCATGAAGCGCAACTACCAGATGTACCAGAACGAGTACGCCCAAGAGCTGCTCGCCCGAGGCCGCGAAGAAGGCCAGACTCAGGGCGAGGCCCGCTCGATCCTGCGGGTGCTCGCCGCGCGCGGCATCGCCGTCCCCGATCGAATCAGCCGGAAGATCCTCGCCTGCCAGGACCAGTCGCAGCTCGATCACTGGCTCGACCAGGCAGCCGTCACCGACGACATCGAGCGGCTGTTCAGCGAGTAGCGGCCTCTTGCGGAGCGGGCCTCTCGTCTGAGGCCCGCTCCTCGCGAACGGCTCAGGAAGCCCTGCCGCGCTTCCCGAGGAAATCGTCGAAGGCCATGGTCAGCGCCGCGTAGGCGACGCTCTCCTCCTTGAATCCGGCCTCCCAGCTCACCGCGAGCCTGCCGTTGCGCCGGATCGCGATCGTCGCCTGCGGATCCGGTGCGATCCGGTGCAGCCAGAACACCTCGTCCCCGATGAGATGCACGCGCGTGCGCTGCACCTCGATCGTCATCCCTTGGAAGTCGAATGTCCCCACGACACTCATGCGCCGCAAGTCGACTTGTAGAAACTCCCCGGACCGTTCGAGAACTCCACCGCGATCGCGGCGGCGACCCGGGCCTTCTGGCCCTCTCGCCACTCCTCGGACCGCTCGTTGGCCGCGCCGTGCCACACCGTGGCGCGCGTGACCCCGCCCGCGTAATACAACGTCGCCAGCCGCTCCCACTCCGGCGCGGACTGGACCAGCAGGCCGTCACCGATCCGGTTGTCGGTCCACAGCTCGATCTTCTCGCCCTCACCGGTGACCCAGCCGCCGACGAAGTCCATGCGCTCGGGGACGCGATCGAGATCCGGTCCTCGGCCGAGCGGACCCGCCCCTCGTACTCTGGTGGATGCCATCAGAAGTCTCCATCTTCCGTTGGTACGGGCTCCCTGCCCGCTTGCACCGGGCAGGGAGCCCTTTCCTGTGCGGGAGGTGCCACGCCCCCGATTCCACGGTAAGACGACCCGACCTGCGGGTGAAGGACCTGCAGTGCAGGCATTCTCACCCGATCAAATTGAGCGACTGAGTTGCACTACCCACATCGGTGGGAGACATGGGAATCTGAAACGCATGACTCACTCTCCGTATATCGCGAAGGTCCTCTTCGGAAGGCAGATCCGGCAGTTCCGTCTGCGCGCGAACAACATGAGCGTGGCCCAGGCGGCCCGACGCATGGGAATGTCAGAGTCCAAGTACCGCAAGTTGGAGGCGGGCACGAATGACTCGCTCAAACTCCCGGATGCCTACTCGGCGGCGTACATCTACGAGCTGTCGACTGCTGAGTCGCAACACCTGGTCGCACTCGTGGACGCGGCCGACTCGCACGGCTGGTACCACGACTACGACGTCTCGCCGGAGTTCGTTCATTACATTGAGCAGGAAGGGGCGGCCGGCACCATTCGGGTCATGGGGCAGAGCCTTGTGTTTGGTCTGTTCCAGACTGAGGCCTACATGGCGGGCCTGAGCGCGGATGCTTCCGGAGCGAATCGTGGCCCCGGGAACGGGTTGCGGGTGGACAGGCAGGCAGCTGTGCTGAACAGCGAGAATCCGCCGAAGATCGCCTACATCACGGATGAGGCTGCACTGCGTCGTGAGGTCGGAGGCGCGGAGGTGATCCGAGGTCAGATGAGGCATCTCCTCGAACTCAACGAGCGCGACAACATCGAGATGTGGGTGGTACCTTTCGCCTCGGGCCACTACCCGAGTGTCCCCGGTCCCTACCGGATCATGTACTTCCCCGACAATGTGTTCCCCACGACGGTCTATCTAGAATCTCTCCACGGGAGCCACTACGAGGACTCTGAGAAGGTCGTCAAGCGCTACGAAGCGGCTTTCCAGGAAACGAAGCAGCCGCCGACTGCCGTCCCGATGAAGGAGTTCATTGATGCAAGCAACCTCCTGGCGTAAGTCGAGCCGGAGCAGCGACAACGCAAATCCGAACTGCGTCGAGTGCCGCGTGACCTGGCGTAAGTCGAGCCGCAGCAGCGACAGCGGTGCCGACCAGAACTGCGTCGAGGCCCGGTCCTTCGAGGGCCAGTTCCAGGTCCGTGACTCGAAGCTCGGCCACGAGTCCCCTGTCTTCGAGCTCGCCGCCCCCGAGTTCGCGAGCCTCCTGCGCGCCACCTCCGCCCGCTTACCGAGACGAGCAGCAGCGGCTCCCGGCTGATGCCGGGGGCCGCTCTTGTCGTTTGCGGAGCCGGATGCGGGCGCGCCGACCCGCGATGGTCGCGTCAGCGACCGTGTCAGCGCGATGTCAGGGGCGCGTAAGGGCGGGCGCCGATAGTTGCTCCATCAACGAGGAACACCTCGACGAAACGCTTGAAGGAGCACCGAAATGACCGCCAGCCTCTCCGCCCAGGACCAGATCACCATCCGCACCGCCGCCTACGGCGCCGTCTCGCTGCTCTCCGCCGCCGGGATCGCCGGGTCCGCCCACAAGATCGGCACCGACGCCTCCCTGGCCCTGACCGCCGCGACCGGCACCGTCGGCCACATCGTCGCCGACGCCAAGGGGCTCAAGCTCAAGGGCAAATCCACCGCCGAGCTCGCCGACCAGGTCTTCCCCGCGATCACCGAGTCGGTGCGGATCCTCGAAGCGCACGACCCCGCCGAGGCCGAGAACTTCCGCTCCATCATCAAGGTCGTCATCGACGCCGCTGACCGCGCCCACAAGGGCGAGCCCAGCCCCGTCATGGCCGACATGGTCCGCAAGATCGAGGACGCCCTCCACGCCTAGACCCGCCGACGCCGCGCCGCCAGGTCCGCCCGGACCCGGTGGCGCGGCGGCGTTGGGGCGCAGCCGGTTTGGGGGGCGGCCGGGGAATGTGAGTGGTTTCCACACCTGCGGGTGATGCGGTCTCGGTTGGGATGAGGGATCATTGAGGTACGCACAAGGGTTGGGAATCCGTACAGGAGTCCAGTAGGTGCAAGCAGACTACGACAAGCCTATGGCCGACCGGCTGACCAGACGGTTCCGAGCACACCGCCCCGTTCACGGGGTCGGTGGTCTCGCCCCTTGGTGCTATCAGTTCCCGCAGCGAACCGACCCCCTCGGGGGTCATTGGGTGGGAGACGGACCGGTCGGGATCACCTCGACTGGACCGCAAGTGTCCTGAACGAGGCACAGCATGTCCAGATGGATGCAACGCCGACCATAGCGGGAGTCCGGACATCACCAGGCAGCGTCAGGGAACGCAGCGGCAAAGACCGCCCAAGCGCGGGCGGCAACCGCGTGCATACCGGCCGCCATTTCCATGAACCGCCAGCCCCGCTTTCGGGGTGCCCGAGAGACACGGGGAGGAGCTCTTGGCGGGCTGCGGCAGCAACACCCGCTAAGCCGGTTGAGCACCGCAGGGCACAAGCACCCTGGATCGATGGCGAACGCTTGAAGGCGCGAGGCCCTGGCGGGCGGTGTCGAGCTGGCGAAGGCGCGAGGGCCTCTGGCGGATGCTGGAGCGAGAAGCGAGGAAGGAGGTGACCAGACCATGAAGAACCCGAGCCCGGCCCTGCCATGCGCACGCGCTCAGCACACGATGCGCGCACGCGGCCCGATCGCGACTGCGGCGGCTGCGGTGGCGCGACGCTCCCGGTTCGATGCCCCCGGCTACCCGGCCACGGCCATACCGGCGCATCGCCTGCGAGTACTGACGGCGCTCCGGACCGCTCGGCCCGGGATCCTCGCCGCCCGGAGCCGACCCGGCCCCGGGCAGCACACGCCGCGAACCCGCCCACGCCAATCCGTCGCTGACCGGTTGTGGCCCAAGAAAAACGGACCAGTCATCGGCCCGCGACCTTGGGGGAACGCTCCGGTCCTTCCGTCACTGACCGGTTGCAGCGCAACCAAGCGCCGGCCCCGGCCTCGGCCCGGCCCCGGCCCGGCCCCGGCCTCGCATCCCCGGGAGTGATCTGCCCTTCCATCGTTGACCGGTTGCAGCCCAAGCGAGAATCGGCCCGGGCACGCCACCGATCTTGGACTGGATGCGCGCTCGCCACAGGCAATCACCGGACACGCCCCAGCCCCCGGGCACAGTGAAGGGCGCCGGCCGGAGGCCGACGCCCTTTTCGCTTGCGCCCCTAGATCATCGGGTGGCGGATGATGTTCTCCTCGCGGCCCGGCCCGACGCCGACGACGCTCACGCGGGCGCCGCACAGCTCCTCGAGCCGCTCGATGTACGACTGGGCCGCCGCGGGCAGCTCGTCGAACTTGCGGCAGTGGGAGATGTCCTCGAACCAGCCCTCGTGGTACTCGTAGATCGGCTTCGCGTGGTGCACATCGGTCTGCGTCATCGGCATCTCGTCGACGCGCTCGCCGTCGACCTCGTACGCCACGCAGATCGGGACCCGCTCGAGTTCAGAGAGCACGTCGAGCTTCGTCACGAACAGGTCGGTGACCCCGTTGACGCGCACCGCGTACCGGCCCAGGACCGCGTCGAACCAGCCGCAGCGGCGGCGCCGGCCGGTGGTCACGCCGTACTCGCCGCCCTTCTTGAGCAGGAACTCGCCGAACTCGTCGAACAGCTCCGACGGGAACGGGCCCGAGCCCACGCGGGTCGTGTACGCCTTGATGATGCCGATCGCGGTCGTGATCTTCTGCGGCGCGATGCCGGTGCCCACCGCCGCGCCGCCCGTGGTCGGGTTCGACGAGGTCACGAACGGGTAGGTGCCGTGGTCCACGTCGAGCATGGTCGCCTGCGCGCCCTCGAGGAGCACGTTCTTGCCCTCGTCGAGCGCCTTGTTCAGGATCAGGCGGGTGTCGGCGATGTACGGCTTCAGGCGCTCCGCGTACTGCAGGTACTCCTCGACCACGGCCTGCGGGTCGATCGCCTTGCGGTTGTAGACCTTCACGAGGATCTGGTTCTTCTCGCGGAGGATCTGCTCGAGCTTGATGGAGAGGATCTTGGGGTCCAGGAGGTCCTGGACGCGGATGCCCTGGCGCGCCACCTTGTCGGCGTACGCCGGGCCGATGCCGCGGCCGGTCGTGCCGATGCGGGCGCCGCCGAGGTAGCGCTCGACCACGCGGTCGAGGGCCCGGTGGTGGGGCATGATGAGGTGCGCGTCGGCGGAGAGCTTCAGGTTCGAGACGTCCACGCCGCCCGCGGTGAGCTCGTCGAGCTCGGAGATGAGGAACTTCGGGTCGACGACGACGCCGTTGCCGATCACCGGGATGACGCCCGGCGTCAGGATGCCCACGGGCACCAGGTGGATGGCGTACTTGGTGCCGTCAGGGACGACGACCGTGTGCCCGGCGTTGTTGCCGCCCTGGTAGCGCACGACGTAGTCCATCTCGGCGCCGAGCAGGTCGGTGACCTTGCCCTTGCCCTCGTCGCCCCACTGCGTTCCGACGACCGCGATCGCTGGCATCTGCCCATCCTCCCGGGAAGTTGATCACCCGATTACCTGGTAAGCCTACTGGCATGCGGTGACCTCGTGTCTCACCAGGCCCGAGCGCTATGAGTCGGACCCTCATCACACCGTAGTGTGGGCTCCTGTGAACGTCGTCGTACTGACACTCGTGGAAGCCAACTGCGCCAACCCCGGGCCGCGCACTCAGGCGCTGCACCTGGTGGACGAACTCAAGGCGCGGGGCGCGGTCGTGCGCACCGCCGAGGCCTCCACACCCGAGGAAGTCGACGAGGCGTTGCGCAACCCGGACGAGCGGATCGTGCTCGCCGCGGACACGGACGAGCAGGTCAACGCCGTCATGGCGCGCATCGTGCGCCGGGCGATCCCGGCCCCGAGCAAGCGGCCCGAGGGCCTGCCGGAGGGGCGCACGATCCCCGATCTGCCCGCGGTCGCGATCCTGCCGCTGGGGACGGCGCCGGGGATCGTCGCGCGGCTGGGCCTGCCCGAGAAGCCGGCCGAGGTCGCCGCGGCGGTCGCCGAGGGAGTGGTGAAGCGCACTGATCTGCTTCGTCACGACGGCGGCGGCGTCGCCGTCGACGGCGTGCGGCTCGGCGGCGGGGACCGGCCCTGGCGCGGGGTCGTGAACCTCGACGACGTGGTGCTCGCCGACGGCAGCGAGCAGATCCTGGCGTGCGTGGTCGCGAACGCCGACGGGTACGCGGCGGCCGACGACATGGTCCTGGCCGAGCCCGACCCGGCCGACGGGAAGATCGACGTGGCGGTCGCGGTGCCGGTCACGGTGGGCCGCTTGCGAAAGCGCCTGCGCATCGAGGTGCGGCGCGCGCGGGGTCGGGCCGTCGCGGTGCACCCGGAGGACACGGTCACCTTCATCCAGGACGGGCTCGTGAGCGAGCTCGGCCGCAAGCGCACCTGGTGGATCGAACCGGGCGCCGCCGCCTGGTACGAGGGCGCGTAGGCGCCCTGGGAGAGCACGGCATCCGACCCGGTTTCGCCTGGTCAGGCCGCCGCGATTGAAACGTTTCGAGACCTTCGCCACCCGTCCGGAAAACTTTTTAAGATGGGGCGAAAAAGCTGGTCAATAGGGTTGATGCCGTCTGCGGGTTCCCGTAGCCTGGAGGGCGCACCCAAACCCTCCCCCAGCGAAGGAGCACCCCGCATGGCGATCGTCTATGGCGGTGACTACAACCCCGAGCAGTGGCCCCGCGAGACCTGGGCCGAGGACATGCGCCTGATGCGCGAGGCGGGCGTGAACCGCGTCAGCGTCGGCATCTTCTCCTGGGCACTCTTCGAGCCCGAGGAAGGCCGCTACGAGTTCGCCTGGTTCGACGAGGTCCTGGACCTCCTCGCCGCCAACGGCATCGAGGCCTGCCTGGCCACCCCGACCGCGTCCCCGCCGCCGTGGTTCGCCGCGACCTACCCCGAAGCGGTCATGGTCGACGCCGACGGCCGCCAGCTCACGCACGGCTCCCGCCAGGGCTTCGACCCGTCCTCCGACGTGTACCTCGCCAAGGCCCTCCAGATCGCCGAGAAGATCGCCGAGCGGTACGCCGACCACCCCGCGGTCGGCCTGTGGCACCTCCACAACGAGTACGGCTGCCACAACACCCGCTCCTACACGAAGGCCGCCACGGCGAAGTTCCGCACCTGGCTGCGCGCCCGCTACGGCGACCTCGACGGCCTCAACGCCGCGTGGGGCACCGCGTTCTGGTCCCAGGCCTACTCGTCCTGGGACCAGGTGTACGCGCCGCTCCCCACCCCGACGATCCCCAACCCGGGCCAGGTCCTCGACTGGAAGCGGTTCTCGTCCTGGCAGCTGGTGCAGAACTACCGGGCCGAGGCCGCGGTCATCCGCAAGTACTCCGACAAGCCGATGACCACGAACTTCATGACCGGCTCGCACCCCGAGGTCGACCTGTGGGAGTTCAGCGGCGCCGTCGACATCGTCTCCACCGACCACTACCTGGCCGGTGAGGACCCGCAGGCGCACGTCAACCTCGGCTTCGCGGCCGACTACGCGCGGTCGCTCGGCGCCGGCAAGCCGTGGATCCTCATGGAGCACTCCACCTCCGCCGTCAACTGGCAGGGCCGCAACCGCGCCAAGGCCCCGCGCGAGATGCTGCGCAACTCGCTCGCCCACTTCGCGCGCGGCGCGGACGCCATCATGTTCTTCCAGTGGCGCGCCTCGAAGCAGGGCGCCGAGAAGTGGCACTCGGGCATGGTCCCGCACGCGGGCACCGACTCCAAGATCTGGCGCGAGGTGTGCGAACTCGGCGCGACCCTGAAGAGCCTGGCCGAGGTCGAGGGCTCCCGGGTGCAGGCCGAGACCGCGATCCTGTGGGACTTCCCGAACGCGTGGGCGCAGGAGCACGAGGCCCGCCCGACGAACGAGTTCACCGCTCAGGGCATCTTCGACGCCTACTACGCGGCGCTGTGGCGCGCCGGCATCACCGCCGACGTGGCCGAGCCCGAAGGCGACCTCTCCAAGTACAGGTTCGTCGTCGTCCCCGCGGTCTACCTGCTCTCGCGCAAGGGCGCGGAGAACCTGCGCCAGTTCGTGAACGGCGGCGGCACGGTGCTCGTGACCCCGTACTCCGGGATCGCCGACGAGACCGACACGGTCTACCTGGGCGGCTACCCGGGCGCGTTCCGCGACGTCGTGGGCGTGCGCAGCGAGGAGTTCCACCCGCTCATCGGCGGCAGGGTCGAACTCGCCTCAGGCGGTTTCGGGACGATCTGGAGCGAAGCAGCCGAGGCAGTGGGAGGCGCGGAGGTCCGCGACACGTACGCCGACGGGACCCCGGCCTGGCTGGTCAACCGCTTCGGCGCGGGCACCGCCCACTACCTGACGACCTTCCCCGACCCCGACACCCTCGACCGCATCGTCGCTGCCGCAGCGGTGGACGCGGGCGTCGCGGCGGTGGCTGAGGCCCCCGTCGGCGTCGAGGTCGTGCGGCGCGCGCACGAGGACGGGCGCAGCTGGCTGTTCTGCATCAACCACACGGACGCCGACGCGACGGTCAAGGCCGCCGACGTCCTCATCGACGTGCCCGCGGGCGAGGTCGTCGTCCACCGCGAGCACGCGTAGACGCGACCGATGAGCGCGCCCGGCGGGTCCGGGCGGAACACGGCGGCGGGAAGCGGTCGGCCAGTCTCGGGGCCGGCGGCCTCCCGCCGCTCTCGCTTGCGGCCGAAGGGCGTTCGCGCAGCGTGCGCGGGAGCCCGATACACCTCCTGGACGGCTGTGGCCGTGCTCGCCACCTGATCGAAATCCGATCGTTATCTGAGTGAGGCATGCTGGTCAGCGCCCGCGCCGTCACCGCGGCTGAGGGCGTGTCAGTTGGGGACGGCTCAGACGGAGGTGGGGTGCAGTGGCGGCGGAGTACTCGAGTTTCGTGGCCATCGGCGACAGTTTCACCGAAGGCGTCGGTGACCCCGATCCGGGCGGCGACCGCTACCGCGGCTGGGCCGACCTGTTCGCCCTCCGCGCCGCCGAGCAGTGGCCGGCCTTCGCCTACGCCAACCTCGCCGTACGCGGGCGCCTCTTCGACCGCATCGTCGACGAGCAGGTCGTCCCGGCGATCAAGCAGAGCCCCGACCTCGTCTCGTTCGCCGCCGGCGGCAACGACGCCCTCCGCCCCGGCTTCAACCCCGTGCAGCTCTCCACCCGCGCGCACGAAGTGGTCCGCCTCCTCAAAGCCTCCGGCGCCGAGGTCATCCTCTTCACCTGCGCCGACATCACCCCGCACATCCCCGGCATCGCGGTCCTGCGCAAGCGCTTCGTCGCCACCAACGACGCCTACAAGCGCGTCGCCAAGCGCCACAACGCGATCCTCGTCGACCTCTGGAGCGACAAGGCCTTCGAGGACCCGCGCCTGTGGTCCGAGGACCGCCTGCACCTCAACACCTTCGGGCACCAGCGCGTCGCCTACGACGTGTGCGAGGCCCTCGGCGTCGAGCCCGACCCGGCCTGGAGCGAGCCCCTCCCGCACCTGCCCCGCCCCCGGCGCGAGATGAACGGCGTCCAGTGGGCCGGCAAGCACCTCGCCCCCTGGGTCAAGCGCCGGCTCACCGGCAAGTCCAGCGGCGACACCGTCGATCCCAAACGCCCCGAACTGACCAAGGTGAAGTGATCTCACATGGCCCTGCTCTTCAAACTCCTGGCCGTCCTGGTCATCATCCTGACCTGCGCCTTCTTCTTCGGCCTCCTTTTCAAGAAGGGCCGCGGCAAATAGCGATTCCAGGCGCGGCCGAATCAGGCGGCCGCGTGCGGCTGGAAGTCGATGACGAGGTCGACCTCGAGCGCCGCCGCCAACCGCTCGAGCAGTGGGATCGTCGGCGTGACGCCACCGCCTTCGAGCCGGGACAGCTGCGGCTGGGTCATGCCCGCCCTGGCGGCCAGTTCGACCTGGCTCAGGCCGAGTTCGCGCCGCCGCTCGTAGACCATCTTCCCGAGCAGGAACCCGCGTCGCGCGGCCTCGTACTCCTCGGAGTGGGAGCCGCTGCGGCGCCACACCGCGTGCTCTCCGGACCTGCGCATCACATCTCCTCCTTGTCTCGATCGTAAACGGCGGCCGCGTGCGGATGCCGCGACTCGCACTCGACCTGCGCCCTCCGTGCCCGGTCGACCTCGAACCGCTGGCGGGCGGCGCGTCTTCGGAAACACCGTCAGCAGCACCACTCGGCGGTTCGGGGCGAGCCAGTACGTGATCCGGACCTGCCGGTGCGGCAGGTGGAACCGCAGCTCGCGCAGCTTGCCTCCGAGATGGCGGGAATAGGGCCCCCCAGGGCGTCCGCCTGTTCGGCCGGCAGGTCGCCGTAGAACTCGACGCGGTCGTATTCGCGGCGCGGCAGGCCCTCCAGCCAGGTGCGGACCTCCGGCTCGAGCTCGATCGAGAATCCTTCCTCCATGCATTCGACGGTATATGCCATTGAAAGCATAACTCGGAAGCGAACGCCGGGGCGGGGTTTCATCTGTCGGCGCGACAGGGCATCATGGAGAACTGTGGGACTCCTCCAGCGTCTGTTGGGGCGCCGGGACACACCTGATTCAGTGCCAGATCCCGCCGCCCAACCTGAACCTGCCTCCGCGCCCGAGGCCGCCGCGCCCGAGCCGGCCGCCTCTTCTGGCGCCCTTGACGATGCCGCCCCCGAGAGCAGCCCGGCCCCCTCGCCGGACGCCGCCGAGGAGGACAGCATCGCAACCCAGGCGCCAGTGACCGGCCTGCGGCTCGTGCCCGCGCTCGAGCCCGAACCCGAGCCGGAGCCCGAGCCCGCGGGCCCGATGCTCACGGCCGTCCCGGATCTCGAGCCCGGGGAGTCCGCGTCCGCAGCCGACGAGGCCACCGCGGCCCTCGATCCCGAACCAGAGGCGGCGATCTTCGTGCCCGAGCGGCCCCGCCGCGAACTGCTCACATTGGACAAGCCCGTCCCGCCGCGCCCGCCGACCACCGGCCGCGACGAGATGATGCCCCGCATCGAGGACGACGAGTCGCTCGACATCGCCGGGTCGCCGCGCGCCGAACTGCGCGCCGCCGGGCTCGCCGTCCCGAAGATGCACCAGCTCGTGCGCCGCGGGGACACCGCCATGTGGGCCTTCGCCGTCCGGTCCTCCGAGGCCCTGCGCTGGTGGCTCGACATCCGCCAGGCCGCCGAGCAGACCGGCTGGATGCCCGTCCTCCTCGGCGCGGCCGAGGAGTGGCGCGACAACGGCGAGGCGATCATCCACGAGGGCGACGACGAGCTCACCCGCGCCGACGAGATCGACGCCGCCGAGCTCCTGCACGACAAGGCCGCCGAGGCCGGCGAGCCCGCGCGCGGCGTCCCGATCCTGCCGCGCCGCGGCGACACCGACTTCGCCACGCCGCACGAGCAGCACGGCCTCCTCGGGCTCGTCCAGACCGACGCGGGCTGGAAGATCCCGGCCATGTTCCCCTGGAAGGGCTCCACGAACTGGGAGCTCTACGGCGCCGAGCACGCCGCGGTCCTGCACGGCTGGCACCGCCGCTTCGAGGCCGAGCTGGTCGCCATGACCTACGACGTGATCGAGCTGTACGTCCCGCACCCGCCCAATGCCGAAGAGGCCCTTGCGGTCGCGAGCGAGGTCTACGCCTACTGCCCGGACCTCCTCGACTCCGGCGTCCCGACCCTCGAAGACCTCGCCGAGCACATGATCAGGTCCAAGGCCTGGTACTTCCGATGGACGTAGTCCCAGCGGAACAGGTGGCACGGCAGGTGGACTGGGGACGACCTCAGGCCCTGCGGCTGGCCTCCATCCGCGGGGCGAGGCCGTCGAGGAAGCGGTCGACGGCGTAGCGCATCGCGTCGTGGCCGGTGATGTTCCAGGCCTCAGGGTCGGTGAAGCGCGCGATGCGCCGGTACCGGCCGGACGCGACCGCGCGCTCGAGGTAGGGGCCCTGCGCCGACCACCACTCCTCTTCGGCGGTCTCCGGCTGCTCGTCGGCGCTGTCGCGGATGAGGTACTGCCGGGCCGTGCCGGTGACGATGTTCATCACGGCCGTGGTGGCGAGGTTGACCTCGCGGTCGGGCAGGTCGTGCGCGTCGAACGCGGCGAGCACGAAGTCGTAGCCGTCGAGCGAGTCCGGGCCGAGCACGGGCCGCTTCTGGTTGATCTCCAGCAGCCACGGGTGGTCGACGTACACCTCCCACGTGCTCTCGGCGACCAGTTCGAGGCCCTCGCGCCAGTCGAGTGAACCCAGGTCGGGCGCACCGGGGCCGATCTTCGAGAGCCGGTCGACCATGAGGTCGATGAGCTCCCGCTTGCCCGGGACGTACCGGTAGATCGTCATCGCGCCGACCCCGAGCTCGGCCGAGACGCTGCGCATCCCGAAGCAGCTGCCCTCCCGGTCGGCCACCGCGATGGCGGCCTCCACGATCCGGTCGACGGTGAGCTTCGGTTTCGGCCCGGGCTTGCTGAGCCGCGGCCCGAACTCGCGCCAGAGCAGCTCGAGGCTTCGTTTGGGGTCGCCCGCCCCCGTCTGTGGTGTCGCCATAGGGGCCTCATCGTATCGCGCTTGCTAATCGAGTACATCGTATGCTATTACTGAGTACAACGTACCCGATTGAAGGGCGACCGTCCATGGGAACCACCACCGTCGAGGCCAGCAACCTCGGCAAACGATTCAAGGACACCGCCGCGCTCGACGGCTTCGACCTCACCGCCGAGGCCGGCACCGTCCTGGGGCTCCTCGGCCCCAACGGCGCGGGCAAGACGACCACCGTCCGCATCCTCACCACGCTGCTGCGCTTCGACTCCGGCCGCGCCGCCGTGGCCGGGTTCGACGTGGCCCGCGACGCCCGCCAAGTGCGCCGCCGCATCGGCCTCACCGGCCAGCAGACCGCCGTCGACGAACTCCTCACCGCCCGCCAGAACCTCGTCCTGTTCGGCAAGCTGTTCCGCCTCGACAAGACCCGCGCCGGCGAACGCGCCGACGAGCTCCTCGCCCAGTTCGGCCTCGCCGAGGCCGCGAACCGCCAGGCGAAAGGGTTCTCCGGCGGCATGAAGCGCCGCCTCGACCTCGCCGCCAGCATGATCCTCGCCCCGCAGGTGCTCTTCCTCGACGAACCGACCACCGGACTCGACCCGGCGGGGCGCCGCGAGGTCTGGGACGCCGTCGAAGGCCTCGCCGCCGACGGCACCACCGTCGTGCTCACCACCCACTACCTCGACGAGGCCGACCGCCTCTGCGACCGCATCGCCGTGATCGACCACGGCCGCAACCTCGTCGACGACACCCCCGCCGGACTCAAGCGCCGCATGGGCGCCGACCGGCTCGAGATCATCGCCGCCGACCAGTCCGACCTCCCCGTCCTGCGGGAGATCATCGCGGTGGTCGCCGACGGCGAGACCGCCGTCGACGAAGGCGCCTCCAGCGTCTCCGCGCGCGTCAAGGAACCCGTCGCGGCCCTCACCGCCGCCGCGACCGCGGTGCAGGACAAGCGCCTCACCGTCGCCGACATCGGCCTGCGCCGCCCCACCCTCGACGAGGCCTTCCTCGAACTCATCGCCAAGGAGGACCAGTGACCACGATCGCCCCGCTCCCCGACGAGACCCTCGCCGGTCGCGTCAAGTGGACGCTCCACGACTACCGCGCCATCGTCGGCCAGGAGTTCACCCATCTCGTGCGCCAGCCCGCCAACTTCGCCTGGGGCCTGGGGTTCCCGATCGTCATGGTGCTGCTGTTCGTGTACGTCTTCGGCTCCGCCATGGACGTCACCGGCGAGGGCGCCGGCGTCGACTACGTCGCCTACGCCATGCCCGGCATGTTCGCCATGACCATGGCCTTCGGCTTCACCAACACCGCCTGGGCCGTCGCCGAGGCCAAGCAGAAGGGGTTCATCGACCGGGTCCGCTCCATGCCCATGGCCTCCTCCGCGGTCGTGGTGGGCCGCAACATCGCCGACACCATGCACGCGGCGGTCGACCTGTTCGTCCTGGTCCTCATCGCCCTCGCGATCGGCTGGCGCTCCGGCGGCACCTTCGGCGAGACGCTGGGCGCGTTCGCCCTCCTGCTGTGGCTCCGCTTCGCGCTCATCTGGGTCGGCGTCTGGATGGGGCTCCTCGTCAAGAGCGTCGAGCAGGCCGGAAACCTCTTCGCCGTCGCGTTCCCGTTCGGCATGGTCTCCTCCGTGTTCACCCCGCCCGAGCTCATGCCCGGCTGGCTCGGCGCGATCGCCGCATGGAACCCCGTGTCCGCCACCGCGACCGCGATCCGCGAACTCTTCGGGAACCCGAGTTCGGCCGGCACCTCCTGGCCCGAGCAGCACGCGATCGCCGCCGCCGTCATCTGGCCGGTGATCATCACGGCGATCTTCCTGCCGCTGGCCGTGCGCAAGTTCAAGAACCTCGGCCGCTAGATCCTGCGGGAAACAGGAAAGGGGTCCGCGCCGAACGGCGCGGACCCCACTCGCATACCAGGGCGTTCCCTAACATTCACGGCGAACCGCGACCGTCGCGAAAACCGTCCACTGTCTCAATTTCATATCGAAGTTCGCGGATGAGAGGGAGCGATTCCACCGCTGTGCGCGTTATCTGGCTTTTGCAAGGGCGCCTTGGGCGCTCATGCCGGAAATCGGTGTTCTGCGCACCCCGGCCGGCTGCGATAGCTTGATTCCATGCGAGGCCGCGCACTGCAGCGCGGCGACCCCGTACGCACTCGCGTCCTCGCGCACCGGCATCCGGAGCGTTCTCGCTGGGAAGGCTCCTCACGGTCCGTGGTCGGAACCCGACTGCCCAGGACCGGCCAGAATGACCGCGCCTCCTTGGCGTCGCTGACTGGACGCGAATGCCGTCCCTCCCGGCCTTCGATCCCTGCTCCAGCATTCGACGAGGCGCGTCATCCCTCGAATCGAAAGCAGTCTGAACATGACCAAGAGGCGACACCTGCCCGCGCTCTTCGCCACGGCAGCACTGGCCACCGCCGCCTGCACCGACGACGAGAACCCGGTGAACGGCGACGCGAACGGCGAGTTCCCCCGCGCCAAGACCCTCTACTCGACCGGCACCGCCTGGGGCCCGCCCGGCGACTTCAACCCGATCTCCGCCGGCGGGGTCACCGGCCTCAACGGCCTCGGCTACGAGCACCTGTTCGTGTTCGACACCGTCGAGCAGCGGCTCGCCCCCTGGCTCGCCGAATCCGGGGAATGGACCGGCGCGCGCGAATTCGAGGTGCGCCTGCGCCAAGGCGTGAAGTGGAGCGACGGCAAGCCGTTCACGGCCGAGGACGTGGCGTTCACCTTCGAACTCGGGAAGATCGAGGGCGTGCCCTACGCGAACGTGTGGGACTGGCTGGACGCGGCCGAGGTCGTCGACGAGCGCACCGTCGAGTTCCGCTTCTCCGAGGCGCGGCAGCAGGAATGGGACAACTTCCTGTACACGCACGTGATCGTGCCGAAGCACGTCTTCGAGGCGTACACCGCCGAAGAGCTGCTGAGCGGCCCCCTCGACGCGAACCCCGTCGTCACCGGCCCGTACTCGGTGCACGGCTTCGACGAGAGGCAGGTCGCGTGGGTCAAGCGAGAGTCCTGGTGGGCCACCGAGGCGCTCGGCCTCGAGGTGAAGCCGAAGTACATCGTGGACCTCGTGACCCTCGGCAACGACGAGATCCTCAACATGCTCATCGAAGGCCGCCTCGACCTCGCCAACAACTTCATGCCGGGCATCGCCGACTTCCTCACCGGCGAACCGGAGATCACCACCTTCTACGACAAGCCGCCGTTCATGGCGCCGGTGAACACCGCCATGCTCATTCCCAACACGACGCGCGAGCCGCTCGACGACCCCGAGTTCCGCCGGGCCATGGCCTACGCGATCAGCCCGGGCGAGATCGTCGACTCCGTCTACGCCGCCATGGTGAGCGAGGCCCACCCGACCGGACTTCTCCCGATCTGGGAGCGCTACTACGACGCCGGGGCGGTGAGCGAGCACGGCTTCGTGTTCGAGCCCTCCAGCGCCGTCGAGATCCTGACCGCCGCCGGTTACCAGGACGAGGACGGCGACGGCTTCGTCGAGGACCGCGACGGCGAGGCGTTCGACCTGCAGCTCGTCGTCCCGGCCGGCTGGACCGACTGGGAGGCGGCCGCGCTCGCCATGGCCCGCGACCTCAGCGACGTCGGCATCAACACCACCGCGGTCTTCCTCGACGCCGCCGAGGTCGACGCCGCCCGCGAGAGCGGCGACTTCGACCTGCAGATCAACAACCGCAGCGGCCTCACCAACTCGCCGTGGAGCCACTTCCGGCACCTCTTCGAGCTCCCGGTCCGCGACACCCAGCGCCTCTCGAACTTCTCCCGCTGGGAGGACGAGACCGCCTGGGAGCTCACCCAGGAGCTCGCCACTCTCGCCGCCGACGACCTGCACTACCCCGAGGTCATCGCCGAGCTCCAGCGCATCGCCATGCGCGACCTCCCCGCCATCCCGGTCTGGTACAACGGCGCCTGGTCCCAGGCCTCCAACGCCGTCTGGACCGGCTGGCCCACCGGCAACGAGGGCGAACCCGGCATCTACCCCTCCTTCTGGAACGAGATGTGGGGCCTCGGCGCGGTCCGCATGCTCACCGAGATCCGGAGGGTCGAATAGCGCGAGCGGCGCCGACGAACCACGGGTCGCGGGGGGGGGGGGGGGGCCGCCCCCCCCCCCCCCCCCCCCCCCCCCCCCGATTGTACTAGTAAGAGTCTGTATTTTGCGGCGGCCTGGCGTCCGTAAAAACCGCGGGCTGG
>NZ_JBFAMQ010000010.1:144766-181824 GCF_040674615.1 Glycomyces sp. NPDC049804 | reverse complement strand
TCCTGGGCCCCTGCGGCTTCCGGTCCGCCCGGATCTCGAAATCCATCGCAATCCCTTGTAGATCAAGGTGTTGCAACGACTCCTAGAACCCAAGGAATGCTCCGGGCCTTTCGCGTTGCGGCAGTAGCGGTTTTAGGGGGCCGAGAGGACCGTGAAGGGCGCGGTGCCGCCCACCGGATGGTCACCGTTGCTGATCTCGCTCGGACCGCTCGTGTAGACGCGGTAGAGGGTCTGGCTCGCCACGATGATCACCGGCTCGCCGCGGTCGGCGTTCGGCCGCGTCGGGTCCGCCGGGTTCGCCGCGATCTGCGTGATCGGCAGGAACGTCCCCGTCCCCTCCTGCGGCACGATCCGCGAGTTGTCGATCGCGACCCGGAACAGCTGCTCGTCGTCCCGCTCCCCCGCGACCCACAGGTAGTTCTCCGAGCTCCAGGCCACGTCGGTCACGTTCTCGATGTCCGGCCCGATCCGCCGCGGATCGCCCACGGTCAGGTTCGCGTCCGCGTCGAGGCCGAGCGGCGCCACGAACGCGTGGCCGCCCTCGACGTACGCCAGGCGCCGCCCGTCCGCCGCGAGCGCCATCGCCGTCGCCTGCTGGCCGACGCCGAGCGCCTGTGTGGCCCCCGACGACGGGATCACCAGGGTCGGCACCCCGTCGTCGATCACGAGCACGGTCTCGTCGTCGAGCCACTGCGGGTCCGAGAGGCTCCCGCCGAGCCCGACCACCTCGCGCATCGTCGCCGTCGTGGCACCGGTCTGCAGCACGTCGCCCGCCGAACCGGCCACGACCGCCGCGATCCGGCCCTGCGGCCCGACCGCGACCTGCTGGAGCCCGCCCGCCTTGTAGCCGACCCACGGGTGCTCGGACGAGCGCTGTGTGACCCCTCGCTCCGACGAGTACTCCCACACGGTGTTGTCCGCGATGAAGTACGCGGTCTCGGGCAGGTTCGGCGGGATGGCGTTCCAGTTCCGCCAATCGGACGCGTCGCCCTCGGCGCGCACCTCGCCGTCGGTCGTGAGCGTGAAATCGCCGCTGAGGTTGAGGCTCCACACGATCTGCGCGGCGATCGCCTCCGCGGTCTCGTCGGTGATGCTCTCGCTCGGCGAGAGGTCGACCCGGAAGCCGTCCTCGTCCGAGCGCTCGCCGACCGTGCCGTTCGGGATCGCGTTCCGCGCCGACACGCCCGCGAAGTCGCCCGGGCTCGCGAACAGCCAGGAGAACACCACGCGCTGGCGCGTCTCGGCGTCGAGCTCCTTGTAGACCCAGCGCAGGTCCGGGACGAGCAGCTCGGCCGGCCCGGCCTGGAAGTACACGGGCGCCTGCTCGTACATGGTCGTGAAGTGGCTGTAGTCGAGGGCGACCCGCACCGGCAGCGCGCTCATCTTCCACGGCTCGGCGATCTCCTTGCGCTGCAAGGTGAACGTCTCCTCGTAGTCGCCCGCGGTCGCGTCCATGCGGACCGAGCCGTCCTCGAGGTAGGTGCCGACGACCGAGCCGGTCACCGTCACTGTGACCGAGTTGAGGTCGCTCGAGTCGTTGACGGCCACGTCGAGGGAGGCCACCAGGCGGATGCCCTCCGAGGGCTCGGAGAACTGGGCGTCGCCGTCCACCGTGAAGCTGTTGAGCCGGTCGTCGCGGGAGTCGGGGTCGCCCGAGGCGGCCTTGAAGAAGTTCGCGACGGTCTCCTCGGCGACCTCGGTCGGCCCGTACACGGTCGGGTTCGCCCCCGAGGACGAGTCGAAGTCCGTGGGCGCGTCGCTCACGACCTCCGGCGCCTTGTCCGTGGGGATGCCGCACGCGGTCAGCGCCCAGGCGGCGCCGAGCGCGGCCGCGGCGGCGAGGCTAGTCCTGCGTCGCACGGGGGGCCTCCTTCGGCTGGAGTCGCAGCGGGATCGGCGAGTTGATGACCCGGTTCCCCGCCTGCAGCGGGAGCGTGAGCACGAACAGCGTGCCCTCGCCTTGCGCGCCGACGGCCTGGAGGGTGCCGGAGTGCAGCTTCGCGTCCTCCAGGCTGATGGCCAGGCCCAGGCCCGTGCCGCCGGTCTTGCGGTTGCGGGAGGGGTCGGCGCGCCAGAACCGGTCGAAGACGCGGTCGGCGTGCCCGGGCTTGAGGCCCACCCCGTGGTCTCGCACTGCGACGGCCACGGCCGTGTCGCTCTCGGCGACCGTGACCTCGACGGGGCGGCCCTCGGCGTGCTCGATCGCGTTCGAGACGAGGTTGCGCAGGATGCGGTGCACCCGGCGCTGGTCGACCTCGGCGATGACCCGGCGGGAAGGCTTGGCGATGGTGACCGCCACGCCGCAGTCGCCGGCCAGCCGGTCCAGGCCCGCCACAACGTCCTCGGCGATGCGGCCCACGTCCACGGCCTCCACCTCGAGCGAGGCGAACCCGGAGTCGAAACGGGAGATCTCGAGCAGCTCCTGGAGCAGGTCCTCGAAGCGGTCGATCTCGTGCTGGAGGAGCTCGGTGGAGCGCTTGGTGAGCGGGTCGAACTCGTCGCGGTTGTCGTAGAGCAGGTCGGCGGCCATGCGGATGGTCGCCAGCGGGGTGCGCAGCTCATGCGAGACGTCGGAGGTGAAGCGCCGCTGCATCATCGACATCTCCTCGAGCCTGCGAATCTGGTTCTGCAGGTTCTCGGCCATGAGGTTGAAGGAGCCGGCGAGGCGGGCCAGGTCGTCCGAGCCGCGCACCTCCATGCGCTCGTGCAGGAGCCCGGCGGCGAGCCGCTGCGAGGTGCGGGCGGCCTCGCGGACCGGGGTGACGACGAGGCGGGTGACGAGCGCGGCGATCACGCCGAGGAGCAGGACCAGCGCGACCCCGGCGAGCGCCAGGTTCGTGCGCAGCAGACCGATGGCCTCCTGCTGGGACTCGAGCGGGTAGAACGCGTAGATCTCGTACCCGATGTTCAGGTCGATGTACGAGCCGACGACAAGATACGGCTGCGCGCCGGAGTCGTCGATGTCGAACTCGGCGTACTGGGTCGCGACCTTGCCTTCGGCGACCGTGGCCTGCAGTTCAGGGCTCGGCTCGGCGCCGCCCGCGATCGGGTGGGTCTTGGCGACCTCGCCGTCGGCGGTGCGCAGCATGATGTACGGCGCGTAGACCGGGTCTTCGGCGAGCTCGTTGACGATCCGCTGCATGGTCGCCGGGAGCGCCGTGTCGGAGGCGGTGGAGAAGTTGCCAAGCTGCTCGGCGGCGCGCTCGGCGGCGTTCCCGGTCTCCTCGACGGCCGTGTCCTGGCGTTCGTCGAGCAGGCCCGAGGTGACCGAGCCGGCCACGACGAAGCTGAAGATGAGGACGAGGACGGTGGAGGCGATCAGGGTGGAGGAGACCACGCGCAGCTGGAGCGAGGCGCGGAAGCGGTCGACCAGCGGACGCGAGACGCGGCCCGCGAAGCGGGCGGCGCCTTGGGCGAGGCGCCGCAGCCAAGCCGGCCTCTCGCGAGTCCGGCCCTGATCCCGTTTCACTAGCCCAATCCGGCTTTGTACCCGACGCCGCGCACGGTCTGGATGAGCTGGGGGCGCTCGGGGTCGGGCTCGATCTTGGCGCGGAGGCGCTGGACGTGGACGTTCACCAGGCGCGTGTCGGCCGAGTGCCGGTAGCCCCACACCTGCTCCAGGAGGACCTGGCGGGTGAAGACCTGGCGCGGCTTGCGCGCGAGGGCCACGAGCAGGTCGAACTCGAGCGGCGTGAGCTTCACTTCGGCGCCGTTGAGGGTCACCTGGTGGGCGGGCACGTCGATCTGGACCTGGAGGCCGGGCTTGCCGATCTCGAGGCGCTCGGGCGTGACGTCGTCGCCGCGGCGCAGGCGGGCGCGGATGCGGGCCACCAGCTCCTTGGGCTTGAACGGCTTGACGATGTAGTCGTCGGCGCCCGATTCGAGGCCGAGCACGATGTCCACGGTGTCCGATTTGGCGGTGAGCATCACGATCGGCACGCCCGACTCGCCGCGGATGGCCTTGGCGACGTCGATGCCGCTCATGCCCGGGAGCATGAGGTCGAGCAGGACGATGTCGGGGCGGTGCTCCTTGAACGCGGCGAGCGCCTTCTCGCCGTCGGTGACGAACGTGGGGGTGAAGCCTTCGGTCCGGAGGATGATGCCGAGCATCTCCGCCAGGGCCGGGTCGTCGTCAACGACGAGTACACGTGCTCTCATGGACACCAGTTTTCCACCTCGCTAAAGGCTGAAGCACCACGGGTCTCTTACCCGTGGTGCTCCAACTGTAACGACTAACCGACGGACTTGGCGGCCCGTGCGGGGTCAGTGCCTGCGGCGATGGCCTCGAACGGCTCGCGGCCGGCCTGGATTTCACCGAGTTGGACCATTTCGCGCTTCGTGAAGAAGCCGACGATCCAGTCCGCGAGGACGCGGCCCTTGCGGCCGGTGCCCGGCACGCGCGACAGGTGGTAGCCGCGGTGCATGAGCCAGGCGAGCAGGCCCTTGGCCTTGAATCCGTAGGTGTTGGCCACGCCCTTGTACAGGCCGAGGCCGGCGACCGAGCCGATGTACTTGTGCTCGTACGGCTTGAGTTCGCGGCCCACATGCGTGCGGTACACGTTCTCGGCCAGGATGGCGGCCTGGCGGACGGCGTGCTGCGCGGACGGGGTGCACCAGTCCATCGGGAAGTCCGAGGTGTCGGGCACCTGGGTGGAGTCGCCGGCGCCCCACGCGCCCTCGACGACCTCGCCGATGGTGTGCTTGCCGGCCTCGACGCCGGTGGCGACCTGGAGGCGGGTGTTGCACTCGAGGTGGCCGCGCGGGCCGATCGGCAGGTCCGACTTCTTCAGCATCGGGTGCGGCATGACGCCCGCGGTCCAGATGATGGTGTCGGTGTCGAACTCCTCGCCGTCGGTGAGGACGACGTGGCCGTCGATGCAGGACTTGAGGGTCGTGCCCAGGCGGATGTCGACGCCGCGCTTGGTGAGCTCGCGGGCCGCGTAGGCGCCCATCTCGGGGCCGACCTCGGGGAGGATCTTGTTCGCGTACTCGACGAGGTACCACTTGATCTCGTCCGCGTCGAGCATCGGGTAGTTCTTCACGATGTTCGCGGTGAGGTCCTCGAGCTCGCCGAGGGTCTCGGCGCCGGCGAAGCCGCCGCCGACGGTGACGAACGTGAGGGCCTTGCGGCGCACGTCCGGGTCCTCGGTGGTCGCGGCGATGTCGAAGCGCTGGAGCACGTGGTTGCGCAGCCAGATGGCCTCGCCCATCGACTTGATGCCGATGGCGACGTCGGCCAGGCCCGGGATGGGCAGCGGCCGGGTGACGGAGCCGGGGGCGACGATGACCTCGTCGTACTCGACCTCGCGGGAGGGACCGACGAACGGCTGCACGATGAGCTTGCGCTCGGCGTGGTTGATCTCGGTGACCGCACCGGTGAGGATGGTGCAGAGCTTGAGGGCCTGTCGGAGCGGCACGACGCCGTGACGCGGGGAGATGGAGCCAGCGGCCGCCTCGGGCAGGAACGGCTGGTAGGTCATGTGCTGGTTGGGGTCGATGACCATCAGTTCAACTTGACCGCGCTTGATGTCGCTCTTCAGCAGCTTGCTCAAGCGTTCGGCAACGTAGAAACCGACGTGACCGGCACCTATCACGACTATACGTTTCACGGGTTCAATTCTGTCCTTGCTCAGGGGTTCTTGTGTAGTGAACGCGCGAGGACGTAGATCACTGTTACCGCGGACACGATCCCGGCCGCGATGACGAGACCGGCGGCGAGACCAGTGAAATACGCGGTGAACAGGGCCAGGGTACCGGCGATGACCACTGTGCACGCCAGGACGAGCCCCAGGTGGCGGCCCCAGGTGAGCATGATCTCACCGTCCATTGCGGTAGTTGTTCGGAAGCGCTGGGTGACGGCGGCCGTGGCGTGGGCCGTGTACAGCAGGCAGGCCAGGGCGGTTGCCGTCCACAAGGAGGAGTCGCCGTCGTCCAGGGCGCCGCTGATGACCCACGAGGCGAGCACGAACAGGATGGCGAGCGTCGGCGCGATCCCGCCCGGGAGCAGGGCCGCGGTGAGGGCGAAGAGCGCGGCGGCACCGACGTAGAACCCGGCCGCGGCCCACTCCGGCGGGACCGCGAGCTCGGCGGCGATGAACAGCGCCAGCACGATCACGAGCCGCAGCAGGACCCCGGCGGGCGCGACCCTCCTGGCCCACGAGACGCTGCCGGCCTTGCCCGCTTTGAGGCGTTCGCGGGCGCCTTCACTGAGGGCCCGGGCGAGGCTGCGGTGCGAGTCGCTCATCGGTACCGTCTCCGGTTCAGTTCGGCGAGCACGTTGTCGAGCGACGCCGAGCCCTGCCAGGGCTCGACCGCGACGCCGAGGTCGCGCAGCTCCATCACCGTGTTCGCGCGGGTGAGGCGCCACAGGCGCTCCGCGTACGGGGTCCAGTGGGTCCGGTCGGGCGGCGAGACGTGCGGCGGGAGCGTGTCGACGCAGAGCACGGGCCGCCCGGCGCGGGCGATCGCGGCGACGAGCGCGAGCGAGCGGTCGGTGAGCAGCGGCGTGAACACCACGTTCAACGAGCGCTGCCCGGCGAGCTGGCGGCGCAGCATCTCGGGCGAGGGCGGCAGCGGGTCCGGCGGCATGTCGACGGACGCGAGCCAGCGCAGCGTCGCCGCGGCGTGCCGCCGCCCGGCCCCGGCCCGCATCCGGCGCCCGCGGGCGCCGAACTCGATGCAGGCCGTGCGGTCGCCTTGCAGCGCATAGTGAGAGGCCACGGCCCCGGCCGCGCGCACGGTGAGGTCGGCGATCGAGGCCGCGCCGTCCAGGCCGCCGGAGACGCCCGCCTCGACCTGGAGGTCGAGGATCAGTGTGACGTCCGTGTCGCGTTCGGACAAGGTGGCGTTGACGTACAGGTCCTGGCTGCGCATGGAGGTGCGCCAGTCGATGCGGCGCAGCCGGTCGCCGGGCTGGTAGAGCCGGACCTCGGCGAGCTCGCCGGAGTCGCCGCCGCGCCGGGACCGGTGGACGCCGGTGACGCCGTCGGCGAACGGCAGGGACTCGGCGGAGTCGAACCAGTCGGGGACGGGCAGGACCCACACGGTCGCGCCGTGCAGGCGCTGCACGGTGGTCTCGAGGAGGCCGCCGCACGCGATCGAGCGGACGTGGATCGGGCCGAGGTGGTGGCCGCCCCACCGGAGGGCCCGCCCGGCCACGACCATGTCGCGGCCGGTCTCGGGCGCGAGGCGTTCGGCGAAGTCGCCCTTGCCGGTGTGCAGCTCGATCCACGGGTCGGCGCCCGCGGTGACGAGCGTGGTGATCGGGACGGGTTCGGGGTTGAAGACCATGAGGCTCGCGGCCGCGGTGGCGCCTTCGGCGGTGGTGGCGTCGTCGTGCGCCACGAGCCGGGCCTCGGGCGGGCGCGTCGGCCGGTGCTGGAGCAGCACCGCGGTGCCGATCGCGAAGGGCGCGGCGATGATCACCAGGTCGATCCGGCCGAACGCGACCGAGACGAGCAGGCACACCGCGACGAGCGCGACGGCCCGCGTCAGGGCCGGGGTGCGGCGCCAGGTCACGGGCGGCTCGGCGTGCGCCCGGGCCACCGGTCTCGCGCTGTCGGGGCGCGGACTCAGCGCGGGATCGCCTGCGAGACTCATTGCGGCACAGAGTAAGTGGGGGCCTGGGCGGTCTGCGGCGCCTGGACGCCGTGGCAGATGTCGGCGACCACCGCGGCCGGGTCGATGCGGCGCATCCACAGCTCGGGCTTGAGGGTGATGCGGTGCGCGAGGGCCGCTCCCGCGACGCCCTTCACGTCGTCCGGCGTCACGAAGTCGCGCCCGGCGAGCACCGCCAGCGCGCGCGAGGCGAGCAGCAGCGCGAGCGACCCGCGCGGCGAGGCGCCGACCTGGAGCTGGGCGTGGCCGCGGGTCGCGGCGGTGATGGCGACCATGTAGCGGCCGACGGAGTCCTCGACGGTGACGTTCTCGAGTGCCTTCTGCATCCCGACGAGCGTGCGGGCGTCGATGACGGGCGCGAGGTCGACGGTCTCGGCGCGGCGGGAGATGCGGCGCTGCAGCACCTCCCACTCCTCGTCGGGCGTCGGGTAGCCGAAGGAGACGCGGAGCAGGAACCGGTCGAGCTGCGCTTCGGGCAGCTGGTAGGTGCCCTCGAACTCGACGGGGTTGGAGGTGGCGAGCACGGTGAACGGCTCGGGCAGCAGGTGAGTCTCGCCTTCGACGGAGACCTGGCGCTCCTGCATGGCCTCGAGGAGCGCGGACTGGGTCTTCGGGGGCGTCCGGTTGATCTCGTCGGCGAGCAGGAGGTTGGTGTGGACGGGGCCCTTGCGGTAGACGAACTCGCCGCTCTTCTGGTTGTAGAGGAGCGAGCCGGTGACGTCGGCGGGCAGCAGGTCCGGCGTGAACTGGAGGCGCCGGAAGTCGAGCCCGAGGCTCTGCGCGAAGCAGCGCGCGGTGAGCGTCTTGCCGAGGCCCGGAAGGTCTTCGAGGAGGATGTGGCCGCCCGCGAGGATGCCGGCGAGGACCAGTTTCAGCGGCTCGTCCTTGCCGACGATGACCGACTGGACGGACTTCAGGACCGCGCCCGCGTGGTGGGCGACCTGGTCGAGGCTGATGCTCGGGGTGTCTGACATTAGATCTCCTCGATCGCTTGCAGGTGTTCGCCGAGCTGCCTCGGGGTCGGGCAGTCGGGTGCGGGCTGGGTGAGGAACAGGAACGTCGGTTCGCCGAGCAGCTCCCTGCATTGGTCCGGCTGCTGCTCGAGCGAGAGGCCGCGGCGCAGCCGGAGCCGTTCGGAGGCGACCTCGACGAGCTGCTGCTTCGCGTTCGTGCTCTCGAACCGGCCGGGTTTCGCCTCGGCGAAGATGAGCCGGTCCTCCCAGCGGTTGACCTCGGTGAACGGCCGCCAGCTGGGTTCGTTGACCGTGCTCGTGACGAGCGGCGGGGCCTTCACGGTGTCGGCCCGCATGCCGTTGACCACGGAGTTCGCGACGAGCCCGGCGAGCGCCAGCAGCACCAGCTGCCAGATCGCGAACTCGACGCCGGAGATGAGCGCGGCAGCCCAGAACAGGACGGCGAGCGCGACGGCCCCGACCGCCGGCCACAGCCGCAGCCGCCCGAACGGGGCGAAGAACTCCTTCATCGTCCCTCCCGGACGCCGAGCTGGGCCTGCAGCGCGATGAGCGCGTCGCGGGCGCGGTCGCGGTCGGCCTCGACGACTTGGTGCGGCGAGTACCGGGCGCGCAGGTAGGCCTCGGATAGCTGCCGCAGCGCGGTGCCGTCCAGCTCATGCCGCACCAGCAGCTTCCTGACCAGGTCCGCCGGGGTGTCGGACGATTCGCGCTCGATCCCCACGGCCTCGGACGCCCGCTCGAAATGCAGCCAGCACGCCATGATCGCCGCCCGCGGATCGGAGCCCAGGTCCATCTCGGCGAGCGCGGCGTTCACGGCCTCCTCGACGAGCGTGAAGTCCCTGTGCAGGTACTCGGGTTCCGGATCGGCGATCCCGCTGCTGGGCGGCGCGTCACGCAGCCACTCCACGAGCCTGCGGGCAAGGAACAGCAGCACGAAGAACGCGGGCACGCCCACGAGCAGCCCGAGGACCACCCACGACACCCACCCTGGCAGGGTGTACTCCTCGCGGGGCTCCTCCATCGGCATGTCGGACGGCAGCTCCATGGTCTGCTGCGCCTCCGGCGGCGGCGACTCCTGCCCGTCCCCCGTGCCTTCCGGCAGCTGGGCCTCCTGCCACTGCAGCCCGGCCCCCTGCGCGGCCAACCCGACCACCAGCAGCGCCGTGACCACGACGAGCACCGGCAGCCAGCGCCGCGCCGCGTCTCTCCGCGACCGCGTATCGGTCTGCGCCATACGGAACCTCAAGGGGTGCTCGTCTTCCGGGGTTACGCGCCCCACCCTATGCCAACCGTGCTGCAACCGCCTACCACCCCGTTTCCCGCCCCGCGAATGTTCGCAACCCCCGAATTAGTTGAACCGGACATCCGCAGTCGGCGCCCGCCTGCGAAGGCCGTCAGTCCTTGCGTTGGCGACGAGATTGCAGGTATTCGCCGACCGCTTCGCGAGAACTCAGCCATTGGCCGGATTCGTTCTTGGCCGCGCGCAAGCGGCCGCGGATGGCAGCGGCCCGCAACGCCGGCTCCCCGATCTCCTTGCCCGCAAGTCCCGCCAGCGGCACGAGTTGGTCGGTACCGGCCAGCGCGGGCAGCGCGAAACGCTCGATGCTATCGAGGGCCTGACGGGTCAGCAGCTCGGCCAGACTCGACAGATTGCCTCTGTCCGCGTCCTGCAGGCAGTCCAGGTAGCGCTCGCGGCGGCGCTTCTCGATGACGATCGGCGCGAACCCGCGCCGCAGCAGCAGGAGGTTGAGCAACAGGCGACCGGTGCGCCCGTTGCCGTCGAGAAACGGGTGGATCTGCTCGAACCGTTGATGGAGATGGGCGAGACGCTCCATCTCATGCGAACCAGGAAGCGACTCGAAGTCGCATGCCTCGTCGACCCAAGTCCGCATCAGCGAATCGACTTCGGTCCACGACGGTGGTTTCATGCCGCCGGGGAAGGCCGCGATCTGGTGCCTGCGGAATGCGCCCGGGTCTTCATCGGCGCCGGCGTGTGGGTGCGGTGCCGCCTCCCACACCAGTCGCATCGACTGGTGGTGAAGGTGGCGAACCTCCTGGAGCGTGATCAGCGGTGCATCGCCCCGAGCGGCGATGCCTTCGGCGTACACCCATTTGGCGGCATCGGCGTAGCCCTGGACCTCGAGGTATTCGGCGACCGGCTTGGGCCGAGCGGTGCGACCGCGGTCGAGTAGCTGCTCCACATCAGACAAGGCGAGCGTGTTGCCTTCGATCGCCGTGCTGTGGTGGGTGTCGCGGTGCCAGAGATCGGACCAGATGTCGGCCGCCTGGTCGGGCTTTGGCAGCCCGCCGTAATCCTTGTGGAGTTGCGCGATGGCCACATCGAGGCGGGCGTAGAGGGATTGACGGGATGGTCTTCCGCGCGGCGACATGGCCCTCCACGAATGTTCGGAAACAGCGAATTAATTGTACCGAACATTCGTTACATATTTGACGAGGTCACGACCGTGTCGAGGGGGCGCGGTCAACGTTCGAAGCGGATGACGAAGCGGCGCTGCCAGGGGGTTTCCACGGCTTTCGGGGAGTAGTTCGCGCGCACGTAGGCGACGGCCTCGGCCGCGGGGACGCCGTCGAGGACCGCCAGGCACGCGAGCGCGGTGCCGGTGCGGCCGTTGCCGCCGTGGCAGGCGAACTCGACGCGTTCGGTCTCGGCCCGGGTCCAAGCGGTGCGGAGTTTCGCGGCGAAGTCGGCTCTGTCGCTGGGGAGCCGGAAGTCGGGCCAGCGGACCCACTCGGACTCCCAGTCGACGGCCGGCGGCTCCTTGCCGAGGAGGTAGAGCGCGAAGGTCGGTGTCGGCCCGTCAGGAAGCGGCCGCGCGAGGCCGCGCCCTCGAACGAGGCGGCCGGAGGGCAGGCGGAGGACGCCGGGGGCGTCTGGTTCCCAGGTGTCGTTCATCCTCTGGAATCTAGTGCGTGGCAACGACTCGCGCTTCGGTCGGATCGCGGACCCGGCTACTTGGCGGGCTGCAGTGCGTCCTCGTCGGGGATTTCCCGCAGTGTGCGCAGCGGGGTTCGCAGGAGCGGCAGGAAGCCGATGAAGAGCATCGCGGCGGCGATGAGGAGGGCCGTGCGGGCGCTGAACAGGTCGCCGGTGAAGCCGCCGACGATCGAGCCGACCGCGAGCCCGGCCCAGCAGATGACGCGCTGGGTGGCACCGACACGCCCCTGCATGTCGTCGGGGGTGACCGCTTGGCGGTAGCTGATGACGTTCACGTTGAAGACGACGATCGCCGCGACGTAGACGACTTGCCCGACGAAGGCGACCGCAGCGCCCCAGCCAGGACCGGAGGCGGCGACGATCGCCATGCCGGGACCCGAGATCGCCAGCGCTGCAATCGCAGTCGGGCCTACGCCCGCCTTCGTCGAAATCCGGCCGACCAGCATCGCACCGAGCACCCCGCCGACACCCGAACCCGCGAGCACGAACCCGGCGACCTCGCTGGACTGGTCGGCTTCGCGGATGAGGAACACCATGAGCATTGCCTGGAACGCGCCGACGGAGAGGTTGCACCAGCAGCTCACGAGCAGAATGCTCCGCAGGACTGCGTCGCGGAAGATGAACTTGACCCCTTGGACGATCTCACTGCCCAGGTGCGGCTTCTCGGGCCGCTCCGGCTCTTCTTCCTGGAACTTGATGCGCGCGACCGAGAACGCGGAGACGGCGAACGACACCACCGCCACGACGATCGCGACCGGCGCGGTCAGGAGCGAGACCAGCGGACCGGCGGCGAGGGGTCCGCCGGTGTCGGAAGCCGACCTGATGCCCTGGATGCGGGAGTTGCCGCTCGCGAGGCGTTTGTTGTCGATGAGCCTCGGCACGTAGCTCGACTGGGCCACGTCGAAGAAGACGGAGGTCAGGCCGAGCAGGAACATCGCCGCGAAGACGTGCACGGTCGTCAGGGCGTCGAACGCCCACGCGATCGGCACGCTCGCCATCACCACCGCGCGCAGGATCTCGCTGGTGACGATGATCGGCTTGTCCCGCAACCGGTCCACCCAGACGCCGACCAGTAGGCCGAACATCACCAGCGCGATCTGGTCCATCGCGTACAGGATGCCGATCTGCGACTCGCTGAGGTCCAGGACGACGACCGCGATGATCGAGATCGAGAAGTACGCGACCTGCAGGCCGATCTGGCTCGCGCCGACTGAGGTGAAGATCCGCCGGTAGTCGGGGTTGCGGAACATGGAGAGAGGTTTGGACTCGGGCTGGGTCTCGGTCATCGGGGGACCTTTTCGAGAGGTGGTTTGTCGGTCAGGCGCCGAATGCGACGAACGGATGCCACGGCCGGTGCTCCCCCACGGCCGCAAGTGCTTCGGCGGGGGTCGCACCTGAGACGCACTTGCGGTGGTACTCGAGCATCATGTCGGCAGCCATCGCATCGGGGACCTTCGCAAGGCTGGAGACAACGGTGGAGGTTCCGGCGTGGAGCAGGGCCGCCGTGAACCCCAGTGTTTCATTTCCGACTTCCACGGTGGACAGTCCGAGGTCGCAAGCGGACAGGACTACATGGGAGGGAGGCTGGTCCAAGCCAAGGAGTTCGTATGCGTTCAATGGGCCGAGTCCGAAATCCAGGCGGGAGAACAAGACGTTGTCCGGCTCGTGGTGTCCGTGAGCAGCGAGATGCGCGATGGCGGCCCCGTCAAGCGCCCTGAGCACGCTCTCAGGGTCGGATTTCTCAGCAGGTATCAGTCGTGCGCCGCTGTAGAGCTTCGCGATCTCCTCGATCTCCCCCGTGGCACGTGCGAGGCCGGGGCCGGAAGCGATCAACGCCGGACCGGAGCCTTCAGGCCGGTGCACAGCACGCCACCAGGCCTCGGCTGACGGGGAGACGGTCAGCGGCCTCCCTCGGAGCGGCGGCAGGATCGGCCACGGAACCCACGCGAGCTTGCTATGCGGGACCACGACCACCTGCCGGTCCCCGACATAGTCGGCAATCGGATTCCAGATGCCTTCGGCCAGCGCGTCCGCGTTGCGCCGCATCGATCCCTCGACGCTCTGCCGAAGACGCTGAGGGTGGTGGAAGGTCCGCCGCAATGCGTCGAGGTCGGCACCGATCCTTTGTGCGAGCTCGGACGCATCCTTCAGCGGCATCATCTGGATATGTCGCATTCCATCGCCGCCGACGAGAACCACTGACAGTTGGTTCGCGACTTCAAAGAGGTTGACGACGACGGTCTCCCGGGATTCCGCCAGTTCGTGGATGTCTTCTGGCGGGATGCGATCCTCCTGCCGACCCGAGCCAGGACGAGTCCGGTCGAACGCTCGGATCTCTTCCTCGAGTTCTTGGACGCGCTCCCGTTCCCCGGCCGCACTGCCGCCCTCGACTTGGACCTCCCAGAGCTGCTGCCGAGCTTGACGGAGCCTTCCCAGGGCTTCTTGGGCCGCCGGGTCGACGCTCGACTTCACGGGCGGTATTCGCATCGCCTGCGCACGGCTCCGCTCCATCCACCACAGGATTTCCGAGGGACCGCTCCTGCGAGCGACATGCCCGAGGCCCTTGAACGCCAGCTGGATGCCGAGGGCCGAGACCCCTGCCTGAAACTCCACGGATCCGAATGCCATCCGGTACTCGTCGAGCTGCTCCAACCCGGCCCGGATTGTGGGCAGCGGGTCGTTCTCCTGCGCGACCGCGAGCTCCGCCCTGGCCAGGTACAGGGCAAGATCCTCTGCGAGCGCTTCATACCCGACCCCGCCGCGGTCGAATCCGAGTGCTTTCGCAGCTCTTTCGAGCTCGCCCGTTCTGATCCATGCCCTGGCCGCGAGAACCTTGGCTTGGTTCAGGCGCAGTGTCCAGTCTCGCTGGCCGAGCGCGTCGACCAGGCGAGAGACCTTGTCAGCAAAGTCCGGCCCCACATCTCCCGAGTCGAAGCGGCACTGCAGGACCAGGAGTTGCGCAAGGAACGCCATCGGCTCATTTCCCTGTTCGTACAGCGAGTCCACGGCTTGCTTGGCCCACTCCTGCGCCAATTCGAGACGATTGTGCTCGTACGCCGCAATGGCGCACCAGTACTCGAAGATCGCAGCACTCCTGTGATCGCCGGCCAACCGCTGGGCCGCGATGGCTTCGGCCCAGCGCACGGTCGACTGGCTGAACAGTCCGACGTAGGAGAGCGCCTCGGCGTAGGACGCCTGTATGAACGTTTCGAGTTCGGGCGCATATTGCCGGTACAGCTCGCGCACCTCGTCGAAGGCGGTAAGCGCCTTGGTGACCTCCCCGAGGTCGAGCCAGATCAACGCCTCGACATGGATCGCTTTGGCCCGGTTGACAGGGATGTCGACCTTGGTGTTGTAGAGATTGATCGACCGTTGGATACTCTCGAGGGCTTTCTGCAGCTCTCCCAGATCACGCCAGAGGTTCGCCCGGTTATGGAACAGCGCCGCGTACATGTAGTCGGGTCCGTTCTCTGCGAGCTGCGGCTCGGCCTCCTCGAACCAGTGCACCGCCTCAGGGAGGCGCCCGCGCTGCCAGAGACCGAGCGCCCGCTGATGCAGCAGCACGCCACGGTCTGCGGGATCCACGAATTCGGATGCCTGATCCAAGAGGCGCAGCGCTTCAGTGGCTTCACCCTGGCTTGCGAGGTCGGTGGAAAGGACCATGAGCGCTTTCGCGATCAATCTTGCTCGAGCGGTGCCCGGTTCAGGAGGGGCATGCGGGTGCCATTCGAGCATGCTGAGCGCCTCTTCAAGCACCGCCGCCGATTCGGCGATTCGGCCTCGGCGGTTAAGACGCTGTCCGCGGGTGAACAGGCGCCAGGCGCGATGGAGCATTCTTCACATGTTACAGACGCACCGCCGGAGTCACTACCACCGCGGGTAGCCCTTCTCGTTGTAGCGCTTCATCAGGGCGGATTACCAATTGGAACATCTCACCGTTCGGCAGGCCCTCGAGTACAAATCTGCCGGTTTCATCAGTCGAGGCCCGTCGGGTGCCTTGAGGACTGCGATGCTCCACGACATAGGTCCCCTCCGGTCCGATCCAACCGTCGAGACGCATTTCGAGCACGGCGGACGGCCGGGGCGTGACCATCACCGTGACGGTTTCGCAGTCGAACGTGATCGAAGCCGGATCGCCTTGATTCACAGCGAGCTCTGCGTCCCCACGTACCGGCGTCAACTCCTTCGGCCGGTAGACGGAGGCGACTCTGGCATCGAGTGCGGCCTCGAGCTCGAGAACGAATTCGACCCGCTCGTTGAGGTCACTCGGCATGGGATCGTCCCGCTGATGGAGCTCATTGATGACAGCGAGAATCCGTTCGTCGCAGGAGTCCAACGGTTCGAATTCGCCTTGAACCCGATTTTCAGATTCCATCTGCTTTTCGCTCCTCACCTGAGCCCCAGGACGGGTCGTCCAGCAGGGTTTTCCTCAGTTTGTCCAAGCACCGGCCCCTGGTGGGTCCGATGCTCCCCCTTTTCATTCCGAGCTCTTCCGAAATGACGTCATAGTCCGGTCGGGAGAAGGTCGCAACGTAGGCGAGCAACTCCCGGCACCTTTCGCTTTGGGCAAGGAAGGCACGGCGCACGGCCTCTCGCTCGGCGTCACGGACGAGATCGTCCTCGATGCCGTCGATGACCGGCTCCTTGATGTCGAGCGGGTCGAAGACAAGCTCCCGCTTCAGTTTTCCGGCGAGCTTCCAAGCCTCGCGGCTGACCGTGGTACGCAGCCACTTGGTCAGCGCGCGAGGCTGGTTCAGTCCATCCTTGGTGCGCCATAGCCGAAGCCACGCCGTCTGCACCACATCAGCGGCGCTCTCCGGATCAAGCCCGGCGCGACGGGCCACTCGCCAGAGCGGCTCGTTGAGTTCCTCGATCAGGGTCCGCTGAGCGAGTCGGTCGCCAGCGCGCGCGGCGGTGTAGAGCCGTGCGTACCGGTCGTAGTCGACCGTCGTCACCGAATGAGCCGGAATCGCGTTCATGTCTTCAGGCTAGCGACTCTTCAGTCGCGCCAGCGCCGCGTGCGCGCGTTCGGATGCCTTCGCCGAGTCGTGGATCTCCTCGACTCCGAACTCGGCGATAGCGTTCAAAAGGTACGCGGCCGCAACAGGAGCTGCGAATGAGGTGCCGCTCCAAACTGCGTAGCCGGACGAGAAGTCATCGAAGTCGTAGCTTTCGCGGAACCGGTTCCGCATGGTGGACTTCGACCGTCGCTCGGGTTCACGCGAGCCCTCCGCCTCGCACGGGTACGTGCTCACCAAGCCGGCGCCTGTGGCGTAACAAGAGACCCACGGTCCCTCATTGGAGAACATGGCGATCTCCAGGTTGGGGTTCAGTGCCCCGACGCTCAGGATCGGCGCGGAGTTCTCGGGTCGTTCGTGCGCGGCGAACGCGGCGGGGTAGAACGGCCGGTCCGAAGACTGGTTTCCGGCTGCTGCGACCACCGGTACCCCCAACTTCGTCAGGCGGTCCACCGCTCCGCCCATCCAGCCTCCCGGCAGGTCGTCAGCGGCTTCGTCGACATAGCCAGTCGCGAGGACGACGACGTCGACGGCGAGTGCCCCAGTGTCGCCGCCGCGAGAGGCCTCGATCTGGTCGGCGACGTGGTGCAGCGCACCGATGATCTCGTGTTCGTAGGAGAGACCGTCGTTGTGGACGACTCGGAGCGAGTAGATCTGAACGTCCGGGGACATCTGGCGCAGCAGCCCGGTGATGAATGTGCCGTGGCCGAAGTGCTGGGCCACCTCGCCGATGAGGGTCGGCTCGTGCACCGGGCCGTCCCAGGGGTCGTCCAGCGGCGGAGCAGGAGAGTCGTTGTGTCGGCCGAGCCTGGCTTGGAAGGCGTGGTCGACCACGACGAAGGTGTCCCGTCCCTCGCTGCGGTCGGAGATGTCGAAAGCGGGGTGAGCTGAAGGGACCCCGGTGTCCAGCATTGCCACCCGAAGCCGCCGGTCGAGCTTCTTGCGCTCCGGCATGGGGGCGACCATGTCGACCGGGATGCGGCCGAGCGATGCGCCGCGCCCGCCGCCGAACGGCGGCTCGCCAGTGCCGACGCTCGGTCCGGTTCCTTTGGAACAGACCATGATGTGCTCCAGGCGGACCTTCTCTAGGAGCGCCTGCGGCAGGCTGCTGTCGCTCTGGTCGGTGCGGAGGCGATGGATCAGCGACCAGGCGTCTACGCCCGCTTGATCGCCGTGGGCACTCACCACAGGGACCCGATAGGAGCCCTGTCCTTCGATGATGGAACTTGCGGCCTGGCTCTCCAACGACATCCCCGACGGCCGGATCGCGGACTCGAGTCGCTCGCGCACCTCAGGATCCGTGATGACCGATTCGTCGACCAGAAGACGGTCGTATCGGTAGATGGTGCCGATCGGCGACGAATGGCCGGCGGTGCGGAAAACCTGGCCCGGGGCGAGGACGCGGCCGCCGTGGCGGTCCAGGGTCGCGTAGGAGAGTTCGGGCACGCCGCTCATGTGGTCGCGGCGGGGGTTGGGCTTCAGATGGGGTTCGTGATCGGTGAACACCAATCGCATGGGAGCTCCTCTGCTGGTCTCGGGGGTCTATGCGGTTGTTCGGTGAGGAGGGGGATCCTTCGCGATCCATTCTCCCCGCCCATCGCCACGCGCAGGGTACGGCGAAGCTTGCGAGCCGTTAATGTGCTCAGTCGCGTGGCGCCGATAGGTCGGGAGGCATTCAGGCCCGGAATGCCGCGAACGCCACGGGCTGGCGGGTATCACGACATTCACCAGGGAAGAGACCGTCGAGTCCGTTCGGATACCAACGCTTCGCGGAAAGTTCAAGTTGGCACACCGATTGGCACGACCGGGGGACGACGAGCGGCCGCGCCGGCGGTATCCCGTCGGCGCGGCCGTGATGCGGTCTGTTGGAGCCCCTTGGGGGGCTTACTTGTTCGCGGGTGCGTCTTCCTCGTCGTCTTCGATGATCTCGACGATCGGCTCGTCGTCCCAGGTCTCGATGTCGAACTCGCCGTCGCGGACGCCTTCGACGAAGGCCTCCCATTCGGACGGCGTGTAGATGAGGATGTCGCCTTCGGGGTCTTCGGCCATGCGGAGGGCGACCAGGCCGTTGTCGGCGTAGCCGATCTCGAGCGCGGCGGGCGTGCCGTCCTCGTGGGTGGTGCGTTCCCAACGGGCCGTTGCAGTGTCGAACTCGCCCTTGAGCGGGTGCTCACGCTTCGTCATCGCCCAAGCATAAAAGGGCCCGGACCTCCCGGTCCGGGCCCCCTCGACGCCGGGAGCCGGCTGCCCACGCAAACGCTTGCGGAGCCGTAGATCAGCCCTGGTGCGGGTAGCGGTAGTCCGTGGGCGGCAGGAAGTTCTCCTTGATCGAGCGGGGGCTGACCCAGCGGACCAGGTTCTGCCAGGAGCCGGCCTTGTCATTGGTGCCGGAGCCGCGGGAGCCGCCGAAGGGCTGCTGGCCGACGACGGCGCCGGTGGGCTTGTCGTTGATGTAGTAGTTGCCGGCGGCGAAGCGGAGCGCTTCGCTCGCGCGGGCGATGGCGGCCCGGTCGGTGGCGAAGACCGCGCCAGTCAGGGCGTACGGCGCGATGTCGGCGGCCTGGCGCACGACCGTGTCGAAGTCGGCGTCGTCGTAGACGTAGACGCCGTTGATCGGCCCGAAGTACTCGTCGGTGAAGAGCTCGTGGGTCGGGTCGGTGGACTCGACGAGCGTGGGCTGCACGAAGTAGCCCTGCGAGTCGTCGGCCGAGCCGCCGGTGACGACGGTGGCCTTCGAGTCTCCTTCGAGGCGTTCGAAGAGCGCGGCGTGCTTGGCGAAGGCGCGGTCGTCGATGACCGCGCCGCCGAAGTTGGCGAAGTCGGTGACGTCGCCGTAGGTGATGTCCTCGGTCATGCCGACGACGGCGTCCTTGAGGCCGCCGCGCCACAGCGAGGCGGGCACGTAGGTGCGCGAGAGCGCGGAGCACTTCTGGCCCTGGTACTCGTACGCGCCGCGGACCATGGCGACGGCGAGGGTCTGGAGGTCCGCGCTCGGGTGGGCGACGATGAAGTCCTTGCCGCCGGTCTCGCCGACGAGGCGCGGGTAGGTGCGGTACCCGGCGATGTTCTGGCCCACCGTCTGCCACAGGTGCTGGAAGGTCTTGGTGGAACCGGTGAAGTGGATGCCGCCGAGGTCGGGGTCGAGGAGCGCGGTCTCGCTGTTCGTGCCGACGCCGGTGACCATGTTGATGACGCCGTGCGGGAGGCCGGCCTCGAGGAGGACCTTCATGACGAAGTGGGCGGCGAACTGCTGGGTCGGCGAGGGCTTCCAGACGACCGTGTTGCCCATGAGGGCCGGGGCCGTGGGGAGGTTGCCGGCGATCGCGGTGAAGTTGAAGGGCGTGATGGCGAGGACGAACCCGTCGAGCGGCCGGTGGTCGGTGCGGTTCCACAGGCCCTTGGAGGAGTTCGGCTGCTGCCGGTAGATGCCTTCGGCGAAGCTGACGTTGAAGCGCAGGAAGTCGATGAGCTCGCACGCGGCGTCGATCTCGGCCTGCGCGGCGGTCTTGGACTGGCCGAGCATGGTCGCGCCGTTGAGGACGTCGCGGTAGGGTCCGGCGATGAGTTCGGCGGCGCGCAGGAAGATCGCGGCGCGGTCGGCGAAGTCGGTGCGGATCCAGTCGTGGCGGGCGGCCTTGGCGGCGGCGACCGCGTCGGCCCATTCGGCGGCGGTGGCCTCGCGGGCGGTGCCGAGGACGTGGGCGCGGTTGTGGGGCTGCACGACTTTGATCTCGGCGCCGGTGCCGCGCCGCCACTCGCCGGAGATGTTGAGATCGAGGTCGAGCTGAGTCCCCGCGAGTTCGGCGAGGGTCTTCTGGAGGCTTTCGCGCTCAGGGGTGCCCGGTGCGTAGGTATTGACCGGTTCGTTCTCCGGAGTGGGAACCGTAAACAAGGCGTCCATCGCGCCCTCCCGTTGAATCGATGGCTGTTTCGATGATAAGTCTTTGATCAAGAGGCTACAAGGTGCGATGCCTTGCCGCCATCCTCGCACAGATCGAGGGCTGCGACCTGGTGCGATGCCAAGAAAGAAGCCCCTGGTGTGATGCAGCCGCCCGAACCGCGATACGTACTCTGGGCTGGTGACTGAAACGCAGGAAGCACAGGCGCAGGAGCACGGGACCGAGCGGCACGCGGAGGCCCCGCCCGCGGCACAGCCGGGGCGCGTCGCGCTCTGGGTGCTCGGCGTGACGGCGGTGCTCTCGCTCGCCGGGGTCGTCTTCTCGCTCTACCAGCTCACCGGCATGGCCGACGGGCTCGACGACACCGGCGTCATGCTCCTGGCCAACAGCCTCTTCAGCCCCATCATCGTGGCCGCGTTCGCGGGCGCCGTCGCCGGCGTCGTGACCCCGCGCCTGCTCAGAGGCCCGCAGCGGGCGCTCACCGCGCTCGGGTTCACCGTGGTCGGCCTCGCCGCCGGCGCCGTCGCCTACGCGAGCTTCGCCGTGGACGCCTCGATCGCGCTGGTCCTCGCGCTCGTCCTGTTCGGGTCCGCGGTCATCGGCGGGTTGTTCGCGCTGCCGAAGCGCGGCACCACGGTCGTCGCCGGGCTCAGCGCCACCCTGCTGCTCCTGGTCTTCATGTTCGCGCGCGGCCTGTTCGAGGCGGCCACCTCGGTGAGCCTCTTCTCCGACCCTCTCGACCAGTACGGCGCGCTCGGCCGCGCCATCCCGTTCATCGCCGGGCTCGCCTGCGGCGTGTGCGCGTTCCTCTACCTGCGCAAGAAGAAAGCGGGCGTGAAGCTCCTCGGCCACCTCGTCGCCGGGGCGACCCCGGGCGCGATCTGGCTGGTGTCCACCATGATCGCCCAGATCGGCGTCGAAGTGCTCCTCAATGTGGGCCTCGACGAAGTCTCGCCGCTCGACACCGCGTTCCTCGCGCTCAGCTTCCAGTGGCAGTACAACGGCTCGATGACCGCGATGTTCGCGGGCGCGCTCTGCGCCGTGCTCGCCTTCGGGCTGCTGCTGCCCAAGGCCCCTAAGGCCAAGGCCGCCAAGAGGTCCTGACGCAATAGCAGTCGGCTGGGAAGATCTTGAACGCGCCGAATTTCAGTGTCAGGGGCCGAACGACACGGAAGTCTCGCTGATCGAGGGTGAAGATTCGATCGGTCTCGTAGGCGTCGGCAAGGACGACGCCGACGGCGGTCAGCTCTTGCCGACGTTGAGCGCCGCCAAGAGGTCGTGAAGCTCCGACGGGGCGTACCAGTCGAGCACGTTCGACTCGATGCGCTCCAGATCGGGCTCCCCTGAGAGGAGCTCGGCCGCGATCTCGACCGCCGCGGCGGCGTCGTCCATGTGGATCGCCGCCACTTTCTTCAGCTTCACGCTGCCGTCGAACTTGGCGGCCGTGCCCCCCGGCTCCTCCGACACCAGGTCGTCCGGGACGTCGGCAGAGATCACCACCCGCCGCGGCGCCTGGTCGACGAGCAGCGCGACCGAGGCCAGCGCCGCATCGGCGAACGCCGTGTACTCCAGGTCCTCCACGTCCGCGCCGGGCGCCTCGCGCTCCAGCCAGGACGTCACCGTGTGGACGTCGAGGACCGGCTTCACCTCGCCGTGAAGGGCGAGGTGAGCCAGCATCTCCGCGTTCGCGGGCACGTAGATACGGGTCATGCCCTTAGTTTGCAGCTCCGCCGGGGGCCCCGTGGCAGCGCTTGTACTTCTTGCCCGAACCGCACGGGCAGGGCTCGTTCGGCCCCACCTTCTCGGACTGGCGCTGCTGCGGGTTCGCCTGCTTCGCCGGGGGCGCGGTCGACGCCTTGCGCGGACCGGCCGAGCGGGCCGACTTCGGCGCGACCTTCGCCGCGCCCTTCGTGCCCGCGCCCGGCGTGCGCTTGACGGCGCGCTTCTGGCCCGGGACCGGCTTCGGCGGGCGCTTGAACACCGAGCCGTCCTCGGTCGTCGTCTGCTGCTCCACGCCGGAGGCCGAGTCGATCGACGGCGCCGACTGCACCAGCATCTCCGGCTTGCGCAGCGGCTCCAAGCCCCGGATCTGGGCCTCGGGTTCGGCCGTGCCCTCGGTCTTCTGCTTCAGCTCGGCGTTCATGAGGAACCGGACCGACTCCTCCTTGATGCCGTCGAGCATGGTCTGGAACATGTCGAAGGCCTCGCGCTGGTACTCGATGACCGGGTCGCGCTGCGCGTACGCCCGCAGGCTGATGCCCTGCTTGAGGTAGTCCACCTCGTACAGGTGCTCGCGCCACTTGCGGTCGATCGTCTGCAGCAGGACGCGGCGCTCGAGCTTGCGCAGGACCTCCTCGCCGAACTCCTCCTCGCGGGTGGCGTAGACGGCGTGCGCGTCCTCCTTCACCGCGGCCAGTAGGGTCTCGGCGTCCAGTTCCGACAGGCCGCCGGCCTTCTTGACGAGCTCCTTGTGGGAGACCTGGATCGGGTAGAGCTGCTTGAACGCGCTCCACAGCTCGTCCAGGTCCCAGTCCTCGGCGTAGCCGTCGCTGGTCGCGCCCGCGACGTAGGCCTCGAGCGTGTCGTCGATGAAGTGCCCAATCTGCTCGGAGACGTCTTCGCCGTTGAGCACCTTGCGCCGCTCGTCGTAGATGACGGTGCGCTGGTTGTTCATGACCTCGTCGTACTTGAGGACGTTCTTGCGGATCTCGCCGTTGTGGCCTTCGATCTGCGACTGCGCCGACTCGATCTGGCGCGACACCATCTTGGAGATGATCGGGACGTCGTCGGGGACGCGCAGCCGGTTCATCATGGCGCGCACCGCGTCGGCGTTGAACCGCTTCATGAGGTCGTCGGAGAGCGAGAGGTAGAACCGCGACTCGCCCGGGTCGCCCTGGCGGCCGGCGCGGCCGCGCAGCTGGTTGTCGATGCGCCGCGACTCGTGGCGCTCGGTGCCCAGCACGTACAGGCCGCCCGCGTCCTTGACGTCCTCGGCCTCGGCCTTGGTCGTCTCCTCGAACTTCGCGAGGGCCTCTTCCCACGCGGCCGCGTAGGTCTCCTCGTCGGCCTCGTCGATGCCACGCGCCCGCAGGTCGGCGGCGGCCAGGTACTCGGGGTTGCCGCCGAGCATGATGTCGGTGCCGCGGCCGGCCATGTTGGTGGCGACGGTGACGGCGCCGCGCTGGCCCGCCTGGGCGATGATGTCCGCTTCCTTCGCGTGGTTCTTCGCGTTGAGGACGTTGTGCGGGATGCCGCGCTTGCGCAGGAACTGGCCGAGCATCTCGGACTTCTCGACCGAGGTGGTGCCGACGAGGATCGGCTGGCCGGTCTCGTGGCGCTCGGCGATGTCGTCGACGACCGCCTGGAACTTGGCTTCCTCGGTCTTGTAGATGACGTCGGACTGGTCCTTGCGGATCATCGGCTTGTTCGTGGGGATCGGGATGACGCCCATGCCGTAGACGTTGTTGAACTCCGCCGCCTCGGTCTGCGCGGTACCGGTGATGCCGCCGATCTTGTCGTACATGCGGAAGTAGTTCTGGAGGGTGGTGGTGGCGAACGTCTGGTTCTCCTGCTTGATGTCCACCTTCTCTTTGGCCTCGATGGCCTGGTGGATGCCCTCGTTGAAGCGGCGGCCGGGCAGGACGCGGCCGGTGAACTCGTCGACGATGAGGACTTCGTCGTTCTCGGAGACGATGTACTCGCGGTTGCGCTCGAACAGCTCGTGCGCCTTGATCGCGTTGTTGAGGTAGCCGACGAGCGGGGTGTTGACCGAGTCGTACAGGTTCTCGATGCCGAGGCGGTCCTCGACGCGGGCGACGCCGAGCTCGGTGATCGCGATGGTGCGCTTGCCCTCGTCGACCTCGTAGTGCTCATCGCGCTTCATGGTGCGCACGATCTCCGCGAACTCCTTGTACCAGCGCGGCGTGTGCTCGGCGGGGCCGGAGATGATGATCGGCGTGCGGGCCTCGTCGATGAGGATCGAGTCGACTTCGTCGACGAGGGCGAAGTTGTGGCCGCGCTGCACGAGGTTCTCGGCCGAGCTGGTCATGTTGTCGCGCAGGTAGTCGAACGCGAGCTCGTTGTTCGTGGAGTACGTGATGTCGCAGTTGTAGGCCGCGCGGTGCTTCTCCGCGCCCTCGCCGGGGAGGACGACGCCGACGGTGAGGCCGAGGAAGCGGTGGATCTCGCCCATCCACTCCGCGTCGCGTCGCACCAGGTAGTCGTTGACGGTGACCTGGTGGACGCCCTTGCCGGTGAGGCCGTTGAGGTAGACCGGGAGCGTGGAGACGAGCGTCTTGCCCTCACCGGTCTTCATCTCGGCGATGTTGCCCTGGTGCAGGGCCGCGCCGCCCATGAGCTGCACGTGGTAGTGCCGCATCCCGCGGACGCGCTTGGCGGCCTCGCGGACGGTGGCGAACGCCTCGGGCATGAGGTCGTCGGTGGTCTCGCCGTCCTTCAGACGCTCTTTGTACTCGTCGGTGAGCGCGCGGAGCTCCGCGTCGGTCATCGCCTCGTACTCGTCCTCCAAGGAGTCGACCGCATCGGCGATCGCATTGAGTCGCTTGAGCGCACGGCCCTCGCCGGCTCGCAGTACCTTCTCGAACAACGACACGGAAGATCAGCTCCCACAGCAACGTCTCGGCCAAATCGGGTGGATTTCCCGGTCAATAGTACGCTTGACATCCTCCCTTCCCTACGGGGAAGGGATTCCAGCCGTTTCCGGCTGAGGTTCACGGACAATCTCCTGCTGGCGCGGGGTCGTCCCTCCGGCATGTCCTGCCGCGATATTGATGGCTGCGTTGATGTCGGCGTTGCTGCTGAACCCGCAGGAGACGCAGAAGAACTCGGCTTGGCTCTCACGCGAGTGCTTCTCGATCCATCCGCAGGCGGAGCAGCGCAGACTGGTGTAGGGGGCGGGGACGTCTTCGACCCGCCCGGGGGCTTTCTGCTCGGTACGCGACCGGAGCTGACCCCAGCCTTGGGCCAGGATCGCCCGGTTGAGACCTGCCTTGGCCGCGACATTGCGGCGGGCTCGGCCGCGGTGCCCCTTGCCGAGGCGGTCATGTTCTTGATGTTGAGCTTCTCGAACCGGATCACATCGAACCCGGTCGCGAGCGTAGTCGAAGTCTTCTCGACCCAGTCCTTGCGCCGAGCGGCTTCCCTGGCCTTGATCCTCGCGGCCTTGGCAAACTCGGCGGCGCGGCGATCTGACCCTTTCGGTGCGCGGGGCATGGCTACATTCACTATCCGCCTCCCAGACGACCTGCACCAACACGTCAAGCGCATCGCCGCGCTTGAAGACCGCTCGATGAATGCGGAGCTGGTCCACCTCTTGAAACGCGCGGTCGCCGAATACGAGCGCGGCCGAACCAAAGAGCCATAACCGCATTGCCCGCCCTGCTACGCAGGGCGCTCGCATTCCCCCTGAGGCGGAAGACCGAGAACCTGTAAGAATCGACGGATGGAACCCGTCACCCTCACCGCCGGCGGCCTGCGCCTCGTCGCGTGGGAGCAGCGCCACATGGCTGATCTCGCGAAGATCTACGACGACCCGCTCATCGAGCGGTTCCTGGTGATGCCACTGCCGTGGTCGGGCACGCCCAGGGAGCGGTTCGTGTGGCTGCAGGAGCGGCACTGGCAGAGCGGGAACCCCCGCTGGGCGGTGGAGGACGAGAGCGGGCGGCTCGTCGGCTCGATGGCGCTGACGAAGTCGTTCCCGTACGAGCTGACGATCACGTACGTGACCGCGCCGTGGGCGCGCGGGCGGGGCGTGGCGCAGCGGGCGATCCGCGCGGCCGTCCAGTTCGGCTTCGACAATCTGGGCGCCAAGCGCATCGCGTGGGACGCGATCGTGGGGAACCACGCCTCGCGCCTGGCGGCGGTGCGCACCGGGTTCACCGTGGAGGGCATCGCCCGCAACGGCGTGTACCAGCGGGGCGTCTCGCGCGACTGCTGGGTGGGAGGGATCCTGCCGGGCGAGGTGCGCGGGCCCGACAGCCCGCCCGAGCACTACGAGATCCTGAAGCGGCAGGCCGGGTTCTTCCTGGCAGAGCGGGGTCAGCTGGAGACCAGCGCGGCGGGGCTGCGGCTGCGGCCGCTGCTGGAGAAGGACCTGGATGACCTGGCCGCGACCTGCGACGACGCCGAGGTGCGGCGGTGGACGACGGTCCCGGGCCCGTACACGCGGGCGATGGCCGACGACTGGTTCGCGTTCTGCCGGGACTCGTGGGACCGGGGCGAGCGGGTGCTCTACGTGCTCGCGGACGCCGACGACCGGTACTGCGGCTCGGTGGAGTTCAACCTGCGCGCGCCGGGCGAGGCCGAGATCGGCTACTTCTGCTCGCCGTGGGCGCGGGGCCGGGGCTGGATGACGGCGGCGGTGCGGCGCCTGTGCGAGCTGGGCTTCGAGGAGCTGGGGCTGGAGCGGATCGAGTGGCGCGCGGTGGTCGGCAACGACGCGTCGCGGCGGGTGGCCGAGAAGGCCGGGTTCGTGATCGAGGGCACGCGCAAGGGCCTCAGGCACGGCGACGACGGCCGGCTCGACTCGTGGGTCGGCGGCCGTCTCAGGGAGGACCTGGCCTGAGTCCCGCCCGGAATGCGAATCGCGTTCCGGGAATGGTTGACGGCAGGGCGTCGCCCCTGCTTGGCTGAGGGCGTGTATGACTTCGCGCCCGTCGAGTCCTCGGCGTTCTCGCTGCGGCCCGCGCCTGAGGACGTGAAGGTCGACTGCGGGTTCGCACCGGACGCGATCGCCGTCGGCCCCGAGGGCGAGGCCGTCTGGGGCGCGCTCGGGTTCGCGCAGGACGGCGGCACGGTGTCCGTGCGGTGCTGGGTGGCGCCCGAGCGGCGCGGCAAGCGCTTGGGGGCGGCGATGCTGCGGGCGGCCGCCCCGGGCGTGTTCGCCGGGGGCGCGAAGCGCCTCGAAGCGCGGCCGCCGGTGCGCGACCAGGCCGCGATCCGGGCGGGCCTGCGGGCCGGGTTCCGGATCGAGGGCGGCGTGGCGCGTGGCGCGGCCTGGGACGGCACCGAGGCGCTGACGCTCGGGCTGCTGCCGGGCGACGGCCCCGGACCGTTTCCGCGCGTGCTGCCGGATCTCCCGGACGGGTCCCTGCGGGACGAGGTGATCGCGCTGCGGCCGCTGACGCCCGACGACTACGAAGCCCACCTCCGGCACCGGTCGCGGCCCGAGGTCTACTCCGGGTCGGTCCTGCCGCTGCCGCCGAGCGCCGCCGAGGCCCGCGAGGTCTGCGAGTGGCGGGCGGCGGTCGCGTGGCTGCGCGGACGCAGCGCCCTCATGGTCATCGACGACGGCGCGGGCTACCAGGGCACGATCGGCCTCTACGACGTCACGCGCGTCGTCGGTACGGGCATGATCGGGTACGACCTGCGGCCCGAGACGCGCGGTCGCGGGTACGCGACGCGGGCGGTGCGACTGGTCCGGCAGTGGGCGTTCAGGGAGGTCGGGCTCGACCGTGTGTGGGCCGGCACTGATATTCACAACACAGCGTCGCAGGCCGTCCTGCGCCGGGCGGGATTCCGCCTGGAAGGGGTGGAGAGAGGCGGTCTGCCGACCGTCGCGGGGCGGCGGCGGGACACGCTCCTGTGGGCTTCGCTAAGTAGCGATTGACATGCAACCCAACCGGTAGGGCCGAGCGTCGAAGCTATAGTGATCCAGTCACTTCGCTTTGTGGAGGAACCCCCGTTGAAGCTCATGCCCGCCCGCGCACTGGCGGTGCTGTCCCTGCTGCTCATGGCCGGGGCCTGCGCCGCCCCCCAGACGGGGACGTTCACGCCGGCGCCGATCGTCCCGGCGGTGTCGATGGACGCCGTCGAAGACCAGGACCCGACCGCTCCGTTCACGCTGTCCGTCGTGGACGGCATCCTCGAAGAGGTCAATGTCACGTCCGACCGCTCCGAGACCATCGACGGCGCGTTCTCCGAGGACCTCACCTCGTGGACCTCTGAGGGCGTCATGGACGCCGGGTCCACCCACACCGTGGTCGCGAAGGCCGTCAGCTCGGACGGCACCGTCACCGAGTTCGAGAAGCAGTTCACCACCCAGGCCCGGGAGAGCTCGGGCTTCGAGGTCGCCGACGTGACCCCGGTGGCCGAGGGCGAGGAGGTCGGCGTGGGCGCGCCGATCATCGTGACCTTCACCGAGGACGCCCCCGACCGCGCCGCCGTCGAGAAGCTCCTGGTCGTCGAGTCCGAGAAGGGCCACGAGGGCGCCTGGCGCTGGATCGACGACGACACGGTGATCTACCGCACCAAGGAGTACTGGGAGGGCCACCAGACGGTGACCTTCACCGCCGACTTCGAGGGCGAGTTCCTGGGCGACGACACGTGGGGCGGCGAGGACTACACCGCGCAGCTGAAGATCGGCGAGGCCAACATCTCCCGCGCCGACCTCGACTCCCACACCATGACCGTCGAGGTCGACGGCGAGGTCGCCCGCACCATCCCGATCAGCGGCGGCTCCGGCGCCGAGTACGAGTACTACACCGCGACCGGCACGCACCTGGTCATGGAGAAGTTCGAGAAGAAGACCATGGTCTCCCCCGGCAAGGAGGAGGGCGACGAGGGCTACTACTCGACGGACGTCAACTGGGCCACCCGCATCAACGCCACCGGCGAGTTCGTGCACGGCGCCCCGTGGAACGGCAGCCTGGGCGAGGCGAACCTCTCGCACGGCTGCCTGAACGCCAGCGAGTCCGACGCCGAGTGGTTCTTCCACATGGCCCAGCGCGGCGACCCGGTCGAGGTCGTGGGCGAGTCGTCCCCGCGCCCGATGCCGTGGGACAACGGCTGGGGCTACTGGGTGATGTCCTACGACGAGTGGAAGGAAGGCTCGGCCCTCTAGCGCGCCGGACCCCCTGACCGCACACCCCAGACATGGATCGAGGCCCCGGGCGAAATCGCCCGGGGCCTCGTCCGGTCCGGATGCCACCCCTCAACAACATCCGGACCGAAGAGGAAAGCCCCCCTCTTCACCGCCGCTGCGCGGCGGTCCGGTAGTGGCTAGAGGTCGAGCCGCAGCAGGCCGTAGTCGAAGGCCCGGCGGCGGTAGACGACCGACGGGCGGCCGCTCTCCTTGTCGTGGAACAGGTAGAAGTCGTGGCCGACCAGCTCCATGTTCTGGAGGGCGTCGTCGACGGTCATCGGCTCGCCCGGGTGGATCTTCTCGCGGACGATCCGGCCCGGCAGGTGGTCCTCGACGAGGCCGTCGAAGTGGTCGACGTCCTCGGAGATGAAGTGCGCGGCTGCCATGTCCCTGACCGGGGACTCGGCGAGCAGGGTGCCGTTGACGGCGCCGTTGCTGCCGCTGGAGGTCGCCTGGGACACCGACATCGGGGCCTTGGTCCCGCCGCGCGAGACGCGCTTGCGGTCGGTGTTCTTGCGGAGCTGGTGCCCGAGCTTGGTCACCGCGAGCTCGAAGGCGGAGCGGAAGTCCGCGGCGCAGGCCTCGGCTCGCATCACCGTCCCCTTAGGACGGCAGGTGATCTCCACTCGCTGGGCGTGGTCGGCCTGGCGGGGATTGGGCTCGTGATAGAGCTCGACGTCGATATCGATCGCTTCCCCGTCGTAACGGGCGAGGTACTTGGCGATCTTGGATTCGATCTTCTCCTCGACGAGCTCGCGGTAGTGGTCGGGAACCTCCACGTTGCGGCCCTTGACGACGATGTCCACCTCTGAACCTCCCAGGTGCATCCTGCTCTGCGACGGCGGGATGCGAACGAAGTTGTGCATGCTGGGTCCGGAGCCGATGGTCCGGTACGGCGGAAGGAGCGACCTCCTCTCACGGATGGAACGACCAGGGATTCCGCACCACTGGAATTGGGGGCGTTCACCTTTCGGCCATCTGACCTCTGTCGTCTCGTTACCGATCTGAGATTTCGAGACTAACGCTTCACTCACCGAAAGTCGACCCTTCGGCTACCGGAATTCTCCAATGCGAATAGGCACGCCCGCGCGAAATTGGGCGGACTGGCGATTACGGTTCGCGTTCGCGGACGAAGGGGGCGCACGCGGCCTGTCGCCTTGCCGACACCGGGAGGGGTACCCGCCGGTACCGCCACATGAACCACTTCGGCCCCACTATGCGGCGGCCACCGTGACGGCGGCGGGAACGCGCACGCCCGCGCCCCGCAGCACCCGGGCGGCGGCGTCGAGGGTGGCCCCGGTCGTCACGACGTCGTCGACGAGGACCACCGGGCGGCCGGTCGCCGCCAGGGCCGCGAGGCGGCGCGGGACGGCGTGCAGGCTCGCGGCGGCCGCCGCGGCGCGCTGGCGCGGGGTGAGATCCACCGAGTCGGGCCGGGGCCGGGCCCGCAGCACCCGGTGGAGGTCGCCGAGGCCGGCGCAGGCGGTGGCGACGTGGTCGAAGCCGCGGGCGCGGCGGGCGGCGCGCGTGGGCGGAATCGGGACGAGCACGGCGTCGGGGACTTCGGCGGCCGCGACCGCCAGCGCCCGGGCGAGGAGGGCCCCGAGCGCGGGGGCGAGTTCGCGCCGCGAGCGCTCCTTGTACTCGTTGAGCGCTTCGGCGAGCGCCCCCGCGTAGGGTCCGCCCGCGACGACGGGCGGCGCGGTGCGCACGGCCGGGGCGGCGAGGAGCGGGCGGAGGGCGAGCAGGTCGGCGGCGCAGTCGGCGCACAGACCGCTGCCCGCCGCCGGCGCGCTCCGGCAGGAGGCGCAGGCGGCGGGCAGGAACAGGTCCCGTGCGTCCTCGGTGAGTCTCACCGGGGACTAACGACGGTCAGGCCCGGAGGGTGACCGCGGGCGGGATGCGGCTGGCGCGCCAGGCCGGGTAGACGCCGGCGACGACGCCGACGACCGCGCCGATGACGGGTCCGGCGGCGAACAGCATCGGGTCGAAGACGATCTGCCAGTCGCGGTAGAGCGAGACGAACGCGGTGACGTTGACGCCGAGGACGGTGCCGAAGAGGCCGCCGATGAGTCCGATCAAGGTGGACTCCCAGACGAACTGCATGGCGACGGCGCGGCGGGCGGCGCCGACGGCGCGGCGCAGGCCGATCTCGCTGCGGCGCTCCATGACCGAGACGAGCGCGGTGTTGGAGACCGAGACGGCGCCGATGACGAGCGAGACGCCCGCGAGGCCGAGCAGGAGGGCCTGCATCTCGTTCTCCACGCCCTTGCGGAAGTTGCGCAGGTCCGAGGGCTTGTTGACCGAGAGGTTCTTGACGCCTTCGGGGAAGACCGCGGTCGGGGCGGTCTCGGCGACCTTGTCGGCGGCGCCGAGGTCGGTGCGGATGAAGACCTCCGCGGCCGCGAACTCGGCGTCGGCGGTGATGCAGGGCGTGGGCGGGATGATGACGGCGCCGGTGAGCTTGGCTTCGCCTTCGGGCGCGGTGTAGACGCCGACGAGGGCGTACTCCTCGCCGTTGAGGTAGATCATCGGGCCGCCCTCGAGCGAGGCGTAGCCGAGGTCGCGGGCGGCGGACTCGTCGATGACGGCGACGCGGTCGTCGCGGGCGACGTGCCCCTCGTCGAAGGCCGCGCCCTGCACGAAGGTGAATCCGAAGGCGTCCATGGCGCCCGGTTCCATGCCGAAGACCGGGACGTCGCGCAGGTAGTCCTGGTCCTCGGTGCGGGAGGCCTGGCGCTCTTCGGAGGAGGCGCAGAAGATCCCGGCGTGCTGGACGCCGTTGATCCCCCGCACCCGCTCGCTGGATTCCAATGTGGGCGCGAAGCCGGCGTCGCGCATGTTGTTGGAGAACGAGACGGTGACCTGGGTGGCCTCGGTGGCGTTGAAGCGCTCGGCGATGGCCGCGGCCGAGGTGGACGAGAGTCCCACGGTGGCGACGGTGGCGGCGATGCCGAGGGCGATGCCGATCGCGGTCATCCAGGTGCGCATGGAGCGCCCGCGCAGGGACTGGAAGGCCTCGTAGGCGATGCCCATGCTGCGGACCCCGAAGCGGCCCTGGCGTTTCGGCGTCTCGCCCTTGGCGGCCGCGCGTTCGGCCTTGGCCGCCTTCTTGGCGGCGCGGCGGGCTTTGCGCCCCTGCGGTTCGGCCGCGATCGAGCCGTCCTTTGGAGCGATGTAGTCCAGGAGCTCGGTGTCGGTCTCAGGTTCGCGGCGCTTGCGGGCCATCAGGCGTTTTCCCGGTCGCGCCAAGCGATCACGACCTCGTCGTCCTTGGCGAGCTCGCCCTCGACGGGCTCGACGACGCCCCGGCCGTCGTGGCGGAGGGTCACCTTGACCTCGACGTGGCGCTCTTTGCCGCCCTCGTCTTCGAGGACGGTGAGCATGGTGCGGCCTTCGCCGTCGGTCCACAGGGCCGAGAGCGGCACGATGAGCGCGTCTTCGGCGGAGCGGGCCTTCACGAGGGTGACTTCCTGCTCGTCTTCGGGGACGAGCTCTTCGACTTCTTCGAGTTTCTCGGCGTCGAACGCGAAGACGGCGTACGTGACCTCCTGGGTCTGCTGCTCGCCTTCCTCGCCTTCGTAGTAGCCGCTGTCGTCCTGCTCGGCGGCCTCTTCGCGGACCTCGAGCTCGAACTCGCCGACCTCCTGGCCCTCCATGGGGCCGTCGCCGAACTCGAGTTCGACGTTCTCCTTGGACAGCTCGGCGGCGGTCTCCTCGTCGAGCTTGGCCTCGAGCTTCCAGTCGCCGGAGGCGAGCACCATCACGGGCTGGTCGGTGCCGACGGGCGCGGACTGCTGGGCGTTGATCTTGCTGACCTGCATGGGCAGGTCGGGCAGGAACACGACCTCCGAGGAGGGCACGACGACGCGCTCCACGGTGGCGGCCTGGCCGCCGCCGGTGTTCTCGTCTCCGCCGGTGTCGCCTTCGGCGCCCTCGTCGCCGCCGGCGGTGTCCTCTTCGCCGGTGCCCTCGGTGGCGACCTCCTCGGACTTGGTGGCGTGGTCGTAGCCGACGTTGTCGTAGAGCTTCTTGACGTCCGCGACGGTGCGCGCGTCGAACGTGCCGGTCTGCGGGGTGCCGTAGAGCTGCTGGAGCGCGAGCTGCAGCTGCTTGACGTCGGGCCCGGTGTCGCCTTCGGTGAGGTCCCGGTAGGCGGGCACGTCCCCTTCGAGGGCGATCATCGGGCGGCCGGAGACCTCCAGGATGACCGTCCCGGCCTTGACCTCGTCGCCGACTTCGAGCGGGATCTTCGAGGCCAGGGCGGTCTCGATGCCCTCGGGCGCCGCGGGCGCGGGCACGCTGAAGTCCCCGGTGCGTTTGAAGACCGCGTCGAATTCGAGCGTCTCGATCAGCTGGTCCTGGTCGACCCGGACGGTGATCACGCTGTCCTCGGGTTCGGCCGCCTCTTCGGCGCGCTGCGCCGGGGTCTGGGCCTGCATCGCGAAATACCAGGCAGTGCCGGTCGCGCCGATCAGCGCTAGGGCGAGCACCCCGCTGACGACATGGCTTTTCTTGAGCCGCATGTTTGTGTCCTCCTCCACCGCCAAGACGCGTGGAGCGAAGGGTCCAGTTGCGGCCGAATCATCTCGATTCGGTAACGCCCCTTGCGGGACGGCCTCGGCGATGCTTGCGGGCCGTGAACGAGCGGCGAGTCAGTTGTTCAGGCCGACGGATTTCATGCGGTCCTGGTGCGCGCGGGTGAGGCGTCGCAGCAGGGCGTCGAGGGTGCCGCCGTCGCCCACGATGATCCCGGTGAGGCGCTCGTTGGCGGCGGCCACGCCCTGGGCGCGGTTGATGCCCTCGCCGACGAGGCGGCGGGCCCACAGCGAGAGGCGGCCGGTGACGGCGGGGTCGGACTCGACGGCGGCGCGGATCTCCGCGGCGGCCAGGTCGGAGGCGCCGGTCTCGGCGAGCACGGTCTCGATGAGGGTGCGGTCCTCGTCCTCGAGGCCGGCGGAGACGACGCGGAAGAAGTCGTCGGCGACGGCGTCGCCGAGGTAGACCTTCACCAGCGCCTCGAGCCAGTCGCGGGGCGAGGTGGAGGCGTCGAAGGAGCGGAAGGCCTCCTTGAACGGGGCCATGGCCTCGCCGGGGTCGGCGCCGAGCTCCTGCAGGCGGTCGGCGAGGAGCCGGTAGTTGCGAATCTCACCAACGGCCGCCTCCGAGAGGGCGGCGCGGCGGCCGAGGTCGGGGGCGAGGCGCGCGTCGTAGACCATCCGCTCGAACGCGAGGAGTTCGCCGAGGGCAAGCAGCCCAAGGAGGTCGATGACGGCCTCGCGGCTCGGGGCCGCGGGGGCGGGGGTCGGCTCGTCGGTCGGCGCGGCGGGATCAGTTGTCTCGGACACGGGGGCAGGTTACCACTGGCCCGGAGCGGCCTTCGCCTTCGCGGGGTTGTCGGGAACCGGACCGCCGCACGCGTCTTCGCAGGTCGGCGCGGCCCTGGGCGGGTGAGTCCGCCCACCTTGCGGGCCTGATCGCAGCGTCGCTCCGAGACGGAGGTGCGTCAGGGGCGTACGATGGACGGGAGCGACCGCGGCCAATTGGTGGCAGTCCCCTCGACGAACCGCGCGAATCCTTTCGGCAATGCGCGTTCGGCGGTGCGAGAGCGGTCCTCGAACGCGGTACCGGCGTCAGGCGCCGGGCCGCTCCTGCGAAGCGGCGACTTCCCGAATCCGGCGGTCGTCGCCGCTGTATGACGAGACTGAATGTGGCGCCGAGTTCCCCGGATCTGGTGACGTCCTCCGCCACGAGGTGAACAGAGTGAACGAAGTGAACAACGACCGGCCCAAGAACCAAGGGCCGACCTTCGCCCAGCTGGGCGTGCGGGAAGAGACCGTCGAAGCGCTTGCGGCGCTTGGTATCGAGCGGGCCTTCGCCATCCAGGAGTACGCGATCCCCATCGCGCTCCGCGGCTCCGACATCATCGGCCGCGCCCCCACCGGCACCGGCAAGACCTTCGGGTTCGGCCTCCCCATCATCGACCGGATCGCCTCCGCCGAGGAGGGCGCGAGCGGCAAGCCGCAGGCGCTGATCCTGGTCCCGACCCGCGAACTGGGCCTCCAGGTCGCGCGCGACCTCGAGGACGCGGGCAAGACCCGCGGCATCCGGGTCCTCCCGATCTACGGCGGCCGGGCCTACGAGCCCCAGGTCGAGGCGCTCAAGGCGGGCGTCGACATCATCGTCGGCACCCCCGGGCGGCTGCTGGACCTGTACAAGTCCAAGCACATCAAGCTCGACGCGATCGCGCACTGCGTGCTCGACGAGGCCGACCGCATGCTCGACCTCGGCTTCTCCGAGGACGTCGAGAAGATCCTCAAGCTCCTCCCCGAGGAGCGCCAGACGATGCTGTTCTCGGCGACCATGCCCGACACGATCATGTCGCTGTCGCGCCGCCACATGCACCGGCCCATGACCGTGGCCGCGGATGTGACCGGCCCCGACCAGGAGGCGGCGAACAACACCCGCCAGCTGGTCTACATGACCCACGCCCTCAACAAGGTCGAGGTCACGGCCCGCATCCTGCAGGCCCGCGAACGCGGCCTCACGATCCTGTTCTGCCGCACCAAGCGCGCGGCGCAGAAGCTCTCCGACGAGCTCGACTTCCGCGGCTTCGCGGTCGGCTCGGTCCACGGCGACCTGGGCCAGAACGCGCGCGAGCGGGCCCTGCGGGCCTTCCGCTCAGGCAAGATCGACGTGCTCGTGGCGACCGACGTGGCCGCCCGCGGCATCGACGTCCAGGACGTCACGCACGTCATCAACTACGACGCGCCCGAAGAGGCCGAGACGTACGTGCACCGCATCGGCCGCACCGGCCGCGCGGGCGCGACCGGCATCGCGGTGACCTTCCTGACCTGGGAGGACCTGCCGCGCTGGAAGATCATCGTCAAGGCGAACAACCTCGACCTCGGCGAGCCGGTCGAGACGTACCACACGTCCGACCACCTGTACACGGACCTGGACATCCCCGAAGGGGCGCCGTCGGCGCTCCCGAGCGAGCTCCGCAAGCGCGACGGCCTCAGCGCCGAGCGCGAGGAGAACGTCGAGGGCGACAGCCGCAAGTCCGGCCGCGGCCGGGGCCGCGGGCGCAGCGACCGCAACCGGGGCGGCAGCGACCGCCGCGGCGGCGCCCGCCCGGGCGGGCGCGGCGAGCGCTCCTCGAGCGAACGCGCCACCGCCGACGAGCCCGCCGGCGACGCCGAGGCCAAGGCCCCGCGCAGCCGCCAGCGCCGCCGCATCCGCACCGAAGGCGAAGGCACCGAGGCGCAGGCCCCGCGCGCTGCCAAGGACGCGGCAGCGCCTGCCGACAGCGCTTCGACCGCCGACGGCGACGCCCCGGCTCGCCGCCGACGCCGTCGCCGCCGCCCCACGGGCGGCAACGACCGCCAGACGAGCGCCGAATAAGCGACAGGCGAGACGAACGGCTCGGCCGGTAGATCCATCGGATCTACCGGCCGTGCCGTGTTCGCTCGCAGGGACTTTCCGCCGCCATCGCTCGCCGCCGCCCCCTGGCCGAAAGGCGCCCCGCGAGCGCAGCAATCCCCCGATCGAGCGACCCGGCATCACGTCGTCCTGTCGTACCCCCGCGGCACCGTTGATTCGGGGGCGCTCCATTCCGCCACACCCGAACTCGAGTGCGGGACAACCCAGACACCCCCGACACCGTCGCACCCCGCGCCACCCCTGCATCGAGGGCGCTCCGATCCGCCACAC